>DRBZ01000047.1 GCA_011043895.1 Candidatus Cloacimonadota bacterium | reverse complement strand
TCTGGCTACTAAGCCCCTGCTTGGTAGCCCCTCTGTATTAGTGCGTAACTAAGCAGGGGCTTGGTAACGAGAGGAAAAGTTCCATCCTTGGAACAAATAGAAAATTGTGTTTATGAAAAATTAGTTAGGAGATCGAGATGTTCAAAAAAATGAGAAGACAGGATAGATTGCTCAGAATAGATGGGTCTAAAAGGATTTTGGCTGTAGCCGAATATGGTATCTTGAGTACAATTGCTGAGGATGATTATCCATTCGGTATTCTGGTCATTATGTCTATATGATGATGTAATATGTATTCATTCTGCATCAAGAAAATCCCCAATCCATTTCGCCTTGTTAAACAAGAAGCACTTGATAATGAAGTAAAATTATCTATGGAACAATCAATTGTATTGTTTTAGTAAGTAACTCCACGTGAATATGCAGACTGTCAGCAAGAATGGGTATCTCCCCATCAAGATATAAGGGTAGTTCATTATCAGAAGTAATAGTGATCATTTTTCCTCGATATATATGTACCACTGGAAGAGAAGTATGTGTTCCTTTAATCCCCCTTGGAATAAATTTTATAATCTCTCTTCGAGAAAGTTTATCCACCACGCAGAAATCAAATTCCCCATCATCGATGCAGGCATTCGGAGTAAGATAGAACTGTCCACCGCAACAAATTCCATTACCAACACTTATAAGGAGTGCGTTCTGCTCAAAAGTATCTCCATTGATGCTTAACTTGACATTATAGCTTTTTTTATGTACCAAAGCTTTAAGCACTGCATAAAGATATCCGGGGAAACCATTCAACCATTTATTCTTTGTATAGGAGATAGCGACCTGCGCATCGAAACCGACTCCAAGTGTATTTATGAAATAATAGTTCTCAACCTGACCAATATCTACCAAACGAGTATGTCCTTTTTGAATGACCTGTATATTCTCTTTGAGTTTTTTTGAATAAGGGATGTTCTTTGAAAAATCGTTTCCACCGCCAATTGGAATAATGCCAAGTTTCACATTTTCGGGATATCCAGACCGCATGATGCCGTTCACCACTTCATTTATCGTGCCGTCACCACCTGCTGCTATGATATATTCATACCCCCTTACCACTGCTTCATGGGCAAAATCGATCGCCTGTCGGGAGCAGTCTGTCAACACTAACTCATACGGCATATTATTATTCAGGAAGAGCTCTTCGATCTTTCTTACCTGTTTGAATGCTTTACCCTTACCTGCGAAGGGATTGAGAATTATCTTATACATCTTTCTATTGATCCCTTTACGGTTATCAAAAGTGCACTCAGGACACTATTTTTCTAATGATCTCTGGAAATGTATTATAGAGTTCGGGTAACTTATCAAGATCTTTACCACCAGCCATGGCCATATACGGTTTTCCTCCCCCTCTGCCACCTATAACCTCAGCCGCTTTATTCACGATCTTGCCTGCATGGAATCTTTTCGTAAGATCAGGTGTGACAACACAAATGAGAGATACTTTATCCTCTATTCTGGCAGCAAGTAATCCTATACCAGATCCAATTCTGTTTTTAAGTAGGTCAGCTATTTCTCTAAGCTGATGATTGTCCTTAACTTTGATAATTCCACCTACTAAAGCAACACCATTGATGGTAGTTTTATTCATGATGAAATTTTCGATTTTATCTTTTAAGGAAGCAATCTCGGATTTCTCAAGTTCTTTTCTGAAGAGTTTGTTTTCATCCAGCAGCTTCTTAATTTTGTCTATCACATGTTCGGATGATGTTTGCATCACTGTCTGGACAGTATGAAGCAGGGCATCTTGTTTCTTCATGTTTTCGTATGCATACATACCAGTTATTGCTTCTATTCTTCGTACGCCTGCAGCGATAGAGCTCTCCGAGAGTATCTTGAAAAGGCCTATCTCACCTGTTCGCTGGCAGTGAATTCCTCCGCATAGTTCAAGGGATGAATCACCGATCTCGATCACGCGGACTTTTTTATCATACTTCTCACCAAACAGCGCCATTGCACCTTTTTTTCGTGCAGCATCAAGGTCATCATGATAGGGATACACAGGCGTGTTTGAGATGATCATTTCATTTACCATGCGTTCGACCCGATTCAGTTCTTCATGAGTAACTTGATGGAAATGCGTAAAGTCGAAGCGCAGATGATCGGGTGCAACAAGCGATCCTTTCTGATGAAGATGTGTGCCGAGAACATTCCTTAGTGCAGCATGGAGCAGATGTGTGGCTGTATGATTTCTTGCAATGTTCTTTCTGCGCTGAATATCAACTTCAGCATTGACCTTTGCTTGACTGACTTTACCCTTGTTAAGTGTTCCAAAATGGAAAATCACCTCATTCTGTTTTTGCACATCTTCAATCATCACATCGAACTCATCATTATAAATCCTTCCAGTATCAGCAACCTGTCCACCCGATTCTGCATAGAAAGGAGTTTTATCCAGCACGATTATTGCATTATTTTCTTTATCCACATAAAAATGTTCAATCATTGCCTGAGAGGTTTCGGTTTCATATCCCACGAATGTACTCTTGTGTTCAGCTGGAACTTCGAGCTTAATTATACCCTGTTTTTCAGTATCGAATTTTGCATCTTTTCTTGCCCGGTATTTCTGTGCTTCCATTTCTTTTTCAAAACCCTTTTTATCGACTTCCAGACCTTTTTCCTCAGCCATGAGTTCTGTAAGATCAAGAGGAAATCCATAGGTATCATACAATGTAAAGGCATCTTTGCCGGAAATTACACTGCTGGTGCCGAGATTCTGCACGATCTCATTGAATTTCATAATACCCATATCCAATGTCTGATTGAAGCGTTCTTCCTCAGCATTGATCGCCATTTTTATGTGCATTTTCTTTTCGATGATCTCGGGATAATGATGACCCATAATCTCGCACACTGCGTCGACCAATTCTGCGAGGAAGGGCTTATGAATATTGATCGTTCTACCGAAGCGAGTTGCTCTGCGCAGAATTCTTCGTATCACATATCCTCTTCCAAGATTTGACGGTATCACACCATCGCCGATCGCAAAGGTAAGGGCTCGTATATGGTCTGAAATTACACGGAAGGCATGTTTCTCATTTTCAAATTTGGTTTTAGAAATCTTTTCAATTTTTTTGATAATCGGCATAAAGAGATCGGTTTCGTAATTGGATGCTACTCCCTGCAGGATAGCCACAAGGCGTTCAAATCCAGCACCAGTATCCACATGCTTTTTTGGAAGATCTATCAGTTCACCATTCTCAAGTCTGTTAAATTGAATGAACACAAGGTTCCATATCTCAACGAAACGTCCGCAATCTCCATTTAATTCGCAGACATGTTTCGGATCATCTTTGTGTGAACAATGTTGTATCCCTCTATCGTAATGGATCTCGGAACAAGGTCCGCACGGACCTGTATCGGCCATCTCCCAGAAGTTGTCTTTATCACCAAATTTGAGCACATGTTCAGGTTTAATATCTGTTATTTCTTTCCATAACTCAAAGGATTCATCATCTTCATAATGCACAGTTGCATAGAGTTTGCCTTTGGGGATCTTCCAGATGGATGTGACGAGTTCCCATGCCCACTGAATAGCTTCTTTTTTATAATAGTCACCAAAAGACCAGTTGCCAAGCATCTCAAAGAAGGTATGATGGTATTCATCTTTGCCTACTTCCTCGAGGTCGTTGTGTTTACCCCCAGCACGGAGACATTTTTGGCTATCCACCGCACGTGTATAATCCCGTGAACCGGTTCCGAGAAAGATATCCTTGAACTGGTTCATGCCGGCGTTTGTAAAAAGCAGGGATGGGTCGTTGATCGGAACGAGAGGTGCAGAGGGCACCACTTCGTGTTTCTTCTGTACGAAATAATCTATAAAACTCTGTCTGATGTCTGAACTGGATAACATATATCGATGATTTCCTTTTGGGATTAAAGAAAATGAACTGCATGCGATGTCAAGAAAATCGAGACTGGGCAAGTAGCTCCAAAAAATTTGACAAAGAAAAGGGCACTCAAAAAGTTTGCAAATTCACGGGTCAGTAACTCAGTGGTAGAGTATCGCCCTTTTAAGGCGAGAGTCGAAGGTTCGAATCCTTCCTGACTCACCAGTTTTTAATTTTCTTGGCCCCATCGTTTAACGGTTAGGACTCAGGATTTTCATTCCTGCAATAGGGGTTCGATTCCCCTTGGGGTCACCAAATGTGAAAAACCGTCATAATTGTGGCGGTTTTTTGTTTTGTAATATTACTAATTTCCAAAAAGATCAAAGAAGTTTGTATCCAATTTTCTAATAAATATTGACGGAATTATATAACATATCATAAAAGATGTGATGTTAATAAATACAAGTTACTGGTTAAATTATTTATGAAATATATAAGGAGTACCTATGAAGTATAATCTATTATCATCTGACGAAATGAAAGCGATTGACGCTCTCAAAGAATTTCATGGTGGAGCAAAGAAGATCAGCGAAAACATCAAAGAGATGAGAAAGTATGAAACACGTAAACGCATTCTCAAAGAAAAAGGATTTGGTGAAATGATCGAGGATGCCGAGAAGCTAGTGAAACAATTCCCTAAAGTTGAAGATTTTGAAAAAGAGAATGATATTACTTATAATAGTAATTATGGAATTGCAACTGCTCAAGTTTCAGGCTGGCAGGGAGCAAAAGTTACTCACCACGCAATGAAGCGGATAGCAAAAAGTGTGGAAACGGATGAAGCCTGCTTTGTACCATCAGAATTTATCTCAGTCGTTGCATTGACAGATAATTATGTGTATAATGGCGACCTTATGGCAACCCTGATGATGTCAGAAAATATCATGAAGGCATCTAAGTTTTGCAGCACGAATCTTATTGGCATTCCACAACCGGAAAGCAGATTTATTGAGTTGGAGAAACTCACTGGTGTAACCTTTGAAAGAGCTGATGTTGGAAATGGGCTTTCTGCGTTGCTACTAAAAAATCAGGGTACTTTTTTTGGTAACTTCGGTGGTATCGAGGTCGCAAACAATAATCATCTATTCTATCTGGATGGCATAACAAGAACAGCACTTGCTACTGGTGCGGATTTCTTCCTGAATCCAAGCTGGAGCACGATTATTGCAATGTGTTATTATGGGAGAGATATTCCGAATTTGCATATAAAAATATCAATGCTCCTTTCCACACAGAATGCAATGCAATTCCGCATGTTGCTCAATATTATAAATGAATATATCAGAGAAGACGGTACTTCCCCGATCTATGAAATAAACATTGGGAACGGAGCTGATGCAAAAACCTTCATCAAGTGTGCAAATGAACTTAATCAGAGTGGAATCAAAGGTGTAAGTCTCGCAGCACATATGTATATTAATCCAGATCTCGGCATGGAAGGATTCAACTGGACCGATAACGCTTATAAAGTGCTCGAGAGTGGTACGAATATGACCTTCAAATATGAGAGTGACGGCACAGCAAGAGAACTTGATACTATGGAAGCGTACTTCCTGCCCGAAGATGAACGTGAAGCAGTCGCACATAAGATTGGTGATGTGATCTATTACAAAGCACTACGTGCTACCAAAGATGGTAAAGCGTTCATGAAGAAAGGTATCAAGGCAATATTCGGTGGTGCATCCTATCGAGAATAGAAGACTATGAAGATAAGCACAAATCCTCTCTAATCTCTTTGTGTCCTATACTTGTCCCTTCGGAGTGTAATGAAACCGAATGTGCTCTGTGTAAAAGTAAATTATGAAAGGAAAAAATGAATTATGATACATGATTGGATGAACATGTTTTCGGATAATATTCGAAATTACGGTGGCTACTCAATCGGAAAGTTGTTTGCCCTCCTGAGAGATCCTGAGATCATATCACTTGCTGGTGGTTTACCCTCACCGGATATCTTCCTCAAAGAAGAAACTAGAATTGCATCACATAATCGGCTTGAAGCAGAAATAGAAACTATCATGAACTATACTCCAATAAAAGGAGAAAAAGCCCTGATCAATGCGATCATTGAATTTATGAAGCGAGAGAATGTTAAACTCTCTGAAGAAAACGTCCTTGTTACTTCTTCCGGTCAGCACGGACTTGATATCACTGGCAGATTATTCCTTAATCCTGGTGATATTGTGATGCTTGATAGACCTACTTTTGCAGGTGCGATCGTTGCTTTCCAGCTTGAAAATCCGGTTTTTGTAGGTATTGACATTGAAGAGGATGGACCGAATGTAGCAGAATATCGTAAGAAGATCGAGCTGCTGTCACAGGAAGGAAAGAAACCCAAATTTATCTATGTGGTACCTGATTTTCAGAATCCCTCAGGTATTACAATGAGTTTGCCAAAGCGAGATGCATTACTAGATCTCAGCTATGAATATGATATTCCAATTGTAGAAGATAGCCCCTATCGAGATTTGAGATATTTTGGGGAACCGATTTCTTCACTTTTTGAAATGGATCAGAAACGTGGAGGAAATAATGTGATCGGGCTTTATACTTTCTCAAAGCTTTTCTGTCCTGGAGTTCGTGTAGGATTCAATATTGGTTCCGAAGAAGTGATCACCAAAATGACAAATATCAAAGAAGGTAACGTCCTCAATACACCAAAATATAATCAAGATCTTTGCACCGCATTTCTGACTGAAATGAATTTTCATGATCATATCGAGAAGTGTAAAAAATATTACAGAAAGAAGCTGCAGGTATTCCTGAATACGATGGAAGAGTGTTTTCCTCCAGAAATGGGCGTCACGTGGACGAAGCCTGAAGGTGGATTATTCCTGTGGGTAACTGTACCTGAACAAATTAATACGAAAGAACTTTTCTACGAAGCGATAAAATTCAAAGTTGCCTTCGTGCCAGGTGAAGTATTTTATGGCGAGAATTCCAGTAATAATCATATGCGTATAAATTTTTCATACGCAACAGAAGCACAGCTTGCTGAGGCAGTAAAGAGATTGTCCGCATGCATCAAGAATCAACTGTAAAATGGATTTAGGAATAAAGGATAAGATTGCATTTATTACCGCAGCAAGCAAAGGACTTGGTAAAGCTGTGGCAATGCAACTGGCACGAGAAGAAGTTCAGGTAATTATTTGCGCCAGAAATGAAGATGATCTGATAAAGGCAAAGGCAGATATCGAATACCATTCTGGTTCAGAGATCATGACCCTTAAGGTTGACGTGACGAAAAGTGAACAAGTGCATAATGCGGTGATTACCATCCTGAAAGAATTTGGCGGCATCGACATACTTGTATGCAATGCTGGCGGTCCACCTGCTGGTATGTTCGAGGATTTCACACCTGACGATTATCGGGAAGCAGTGGAACTAAACCTAATGAGTACGATCAATTTATGTTACGAAGTAATCCCTTATATGAAAAAGAATACTTGGGGAAGAATTATCAACATCACATCAGTTTCTGTAAAACAGCCGATCGATAATCTTATCCTTTCTAACACATCACGAACAGGAGTGATCGGATTTACAAAATCGCTCTCAAATCAAGTTGCAAAATATGGGATAACAGTTAATGCGGTATGTCCTAGTTATACAAAAACGCAGAGGGTAGAAAATCTCGCTCACGCCTTTGAAGAAAGTGGCAAAGGTTCGATGACAGATTTCTATAAGAATATCGAAAATACTATTCCGATGAGGAGAATAGGAACACCCGAAGAATTCGCCAGCGCGGTTGCATATCTTGCATCTCAACAGGCGGATTATATTACCGGTGTGGCATTACAGATCGACGGAGGATTTGTAAAAGGATTATTTTAGAGAGGAACCATGAAAGAATTTGAAAAGATACCATATCCTGAAATGATACAAAATCTCTCTGAAATTGATATCCCTATCAAGGGGATTCGTGGTTGGTTACTGCAGGGTGAAAAAACACAAGTTGTATTCTTCGATATCGATCCGGTCGGCAAAATACCTGACCATTCACACTGTGCACAGTGGGGCATGATGCTTGATGGGAAAATGAAGCTTACGATTAATGGAGAAACCAAAATATATCAAAAAGGTGACCGATACTTTATTCCAGAAGGAGTAATACATTCAGCAGAATTTCTCACAAAAGTATATGTCATAGATTTTTTTAGTGATCCAAATCGATATTCTATAAAGAAATAAAATGTTAGGAGATATATAGTATGAAAAAACCAAAAGTAATGTTGATCGGATGCGGTACTGTAGGACAGGGGCTGCTGGAGATCATACAGAAGAAAAAAACCGACATTTCACTGATAGCAGTATCCGATTTCAAGAAAGGTTCGATCAATTGTGCAGATGGGCTTGATATTAGCAAAGTGCTCGATCTGTTGAATAATGGGAAATCACTGGAAGAATATGAGTGTGGTCCCAAATGCTGTAACGGTGCATTACATAAGGGATGGGATGCGCTCAAGACAATTCGTGAGTGCGATGCAGATATCATGGCAGAGATGACATTCACGGACATAAAAACAGGACAACCTGCTACACAGCATATCGAAGAAGCATTGAAGCGCGGTATGCATGTGACCACATCAAATAAAGGACCCGCTGCCTTGTATTATAATAAGCTGAAGAGGTTAGCTGATGAGAATGACGTGAAATTTCTTATCGAAGGGACTGTGATGAGCGGAACTCCAGTGTTCAATCTTGCCCGTGAATGCTTTGCAGGTTGCGATATTACAGAAGTAAAAGGCATCCTTAATGGAACGACGAACTATATCCTCACGAAGATGGAGCAGGAGGGCTGGTCATATCAGGATGCGCTGAAGAAAGCCCAGGAACTTGGCTACGCAGAAGCTGATCCTACGGCAGATGTTGAAGGATTCGATGCGCTGGCAAAGGTAGTGATCCTCAGCAATGTACTCCTTGGTGGAAATGTGAAACCTGATGACGTTCCCTGTGAAGGAATCAGCAAGATAACCCTGGAAGACATTAAAACTGCGGCAGAAGATGATATGAGGTACAAACTTATTGGGTCAACACGCAGAGAAGGTGATTCAATAATTGCTTCGGTAAAACCAGTGAAGTTGCCAATGACAGATCCACTTACAGGAGTGAATGGTGCAAACAACGCTCTGACGTTTACAACCGATTTACTTGGAGATGTCACGATACAGGGTGCTGGTGCAGGTAAAATCGAAACAGGTTTTTCGATATTTGTGGATATATTAAACATTATCAGATAAGGATTGGAGATCACTATGAAAATGCTCATTAACGGTCAATGGATCGATAAAGATGAAAAGATAGACGTTAAAAATCCTCTCAGCGGAGAGGTCATAGACACCGTTCCTGCAGGAACGAAAGAAGATGTCAAAAAGGCGATCGATGCCGCAGTAGAAGGATTTGAAATAAGTAAGAACATGCCGGTGCATGAACGTGTGGATATTCTTTACAGAGCTGCTCAGATAATGAAGGATCGCCAGGAAGAACTGGCGCGAATAATCGCAACCGAAGGCAGCAAAACGATCAGAGAAGCACGTGGAGAAGCAGCACGCGCAGTGAACACGATCACTCTTTCTGCAGAAGAAGCAAAAAGAGTTCTTGGAGAGACTATTCCCTTTGACAGCATGCCGGGTGCAGAGAATCGCGTAGGATACTACTACAGATTCCCGATCGGCGTCATTGCGGCGATCACCCCTTTCAATGATCCGCTCAATCTCGTGGCACATAAACTTGGACCTATCATTGCTGGGGGAAATTCATGTGTGCTGAAACCCGCAACAGTCACCCCACTTTCTGCCCTCAAACTCGGAGAAATACTCTTGGAAGCAGGACTTCCTCCAAAAATATTGAATATAGTGACAGGACACGGTGAACAGATCGGGGATGCCCTTGTAACTGATGAGAGAATTCGAATGGTTACCTTCACCGGCGGACCCGATGCTGGAAAAGAGATCATCAAAAAAGCTGGTCTTAAAAAGATCGGCATGGAACTCGGATCCAATACACCTGTTCTTGTAATGGATGACTGCGATATTGATGCAGCAGTTGAAAGCTGTGTCTCTGGTGCATTCTGGGCAGTGGGTCAGAACTGCATTGGCGTACAACGTCTCTATGTTCAACAGGGGATTTTTGACGAGTTTGAAAAGAAATTCGTTGAACGAACACGGAAAATGAAAGTAGGGTATCAGCTTGATGAAGATACAGATATGGGTCCTATGATCACAGAAACAGAAGCCAAACGTGTGGAGAGTTGGGTGAAAGAAGCAGTTGAGGTAGGTGGAATATTACTAACCGGTGGAGAGCGTGATGGTGCTGTTGTTCAGCCAACCGTGATGAGAGACGTGCCGAAGACCTGCCGTCTCGGACATGAAGAAGTATTTGGACCTGTTGTTATCCTGTACAAGATAAACAACCTCGAGGAAGGGATCAAAGAAGCAAATGATGTTGATTATGGACTGCATGCTGGAATCTTCACCAATGATATCAAAACTGCATTCAAGGCGATCAAGGGAATCGATGTAGGCGGTATTATGATCAATGATTCTTCCGATTATCGTATTGATGGCATGCCCTTTGGGGGAGTGAAAAATTCCGGACTTGGTAGAGAAGGTATCAAGTTTGCCCTCATGGAAATGACAGAACCAAAAGTGGTATGCTTTAATTTATAGAAGTTTAATAATATTATAAAGATTGTATTAATTTTGAAAAAATATATAAGCATGAAAATCAAAATAATAACTATTGAAAGGATACATCATGGCACTTATACCACGCAAAAAGAAAGTAAAAGAACAACCCATAGAACAAGACACGATTCCAGCTCAATGGAAAGTATATAATAATCGCGAATCCTTTAGTATTATTTTAAATGGCGAGGATATCTCTGAACGAACTAAAGTATTCATAACTGACGAAGGAGAAATGATAGTTTTTGATCCAGAAGTAGGACTTTATTTCTTACTGAAAGATATTGATAATGTACCAGAGAATAAACTTATGGACGTGATTGGACATTTTGCCATCGATGGTGTCGCACTCATTTCTTTGAACAATTTTGATTCTTATTATTGCATGTATGAAGGAGAAAACGTTAGCAAAGACACAGAGGGATTCAGGATCGCTGATGATTTCTGTGTCTGGATACCAGAGGATGAAGAATATTACTTTTTCAGTTATAGCCAGAACCCGGTCGATAATGAGATACTTATCCCCAAGCCCCTGAAAATCGATAATGGGGCACTGTGGTATAAAGATGGTAAGGGAAGTTTCTGGTTATATGTGAAAGGATTCGCAGTTGCGCCACATTGCAATAACTCATGGGTGAGTGAAGACCTGCTGCTGTACGATTATGAAAACGAAGCGTGGTATTATTTTGTGGATTATGAGACTGCAACTCCCTTAGCACTCTACAAGGCAGCAATTCTTCCAGTTCAGGGAAAAAATTTATGGACTCGTACTTCTGATGAAGGTAATTATATGTTTTATAAAGAAGGTGAAAATATTTCAGGAGAAACCAACGCCATATATTGTGGTGACGATATGCTTGTTTTTGTAAATCCGGATAATGCACATTATCTTATGCAGAATTATAAAAATGTTGAAAAATACAATTTATATGAGCCAATATTACTGCCGGATAACACAGATGCGATCTGGCAAAAGCCAAGTCCTGATGAGTTCTACCTCTACGTCAGAGGAAATAATATCAGCGACGAAGTTACTCCAAAGTTGATGGATGGTAATCTCCTATGTCTTCATCGTCCAAGTAAGATTATCTATATATTAACAGATTTTCACCAACAACCTTTTAATGAATTTTTACCAGCTGGTACTATGGAAGCAGGGAAGTTTTTGCATTATTTTGATTAAGGAAATAAATTCTGTAATGCCACATCTTCACTGGTGTGGCATTTTTTAATATCGATAGTGGGTGTATATACATAAACCCCAAAAATAATATATTTAGTCAGGTTCAATTGAACAATAGAGTAGTACCACACGGATATAAATAAGAATGAGGTTTGCAACTTAACATTCCGATGTTGAGTACGCAACGTTGGAATCTTGCCTTACTGATTTACACATACATTCCATCAATTGATTCGTAAGAAATCCGAAAATGATTTTTGCCTTTTATAAATTACTAGTTCGTTAATGATTTTTAGGATACATTAGTATTTTGAATAATAGTAACATCGATTTGAAAAATATTATTTATAGCAAATTGCTTAACACACACAGATAACATGCATACTCTTAAAAGTTTGAAGATAAATCCTGCGAAGTACTGTGAATAAATGGTTTACAGGATTCTTTGGGTGGAAAATTACTTTTTGAATATCTTTTCTTCCCATCTTTGATTTTGTCATCCTTCTCCGCCAGCTGGCGGAGAAGGATCTCCCACACTTCGATCCGCCTTCATCTCACTTAGACGCGATAAAGAACTTCAGTGTGACAGTGATTAACACTCTTAAGATCCATTTTTTAATATTTTCTATACGTGCTTATTTCTAGTGATACTATTCGAAAGTGTGATCACTTCAAAAAAATTATGGGGATATGCACACACACGAAGATAAACTTTGACATGATTTACTTATTATTGGTAATTCTTAAAGAAATTATAGGAGATGCTATGAAGCATTCGAGATTTTTCATTATTTCAACTACCCTCTTCATTCTTTGTATACTCACTTCAGCTGCATATTGTGGCTCAATTAAATATGAAAACAGCCAGGCAGTGCGTATATGGCTGGATGGTTATTTTTCTGACTGGAACGGCATTCCACCACTGTATGATGACGAAAGCGGAGACCAGCAGTCAGGTAATATTGATTTCGGCTTGTTAAAAGCTGCGAATGATGAGAATTTTCTCTTCCTTTATGTCGAGGTGGGCGATGAGCTGAACCTCCAGGATGATAATCTGATCACGCTCTATTTGGACACAGACAATAATGCAAGTACAGGAATACC
>DRBZ01000073.1 GCA_011043895.1 Candidatus Cloacimonadota bacterium | reverse complement strand
CTCTCCAATACAGTGTGATGTGATCCTTGATGATGGCTATTTTGCCGATACATTATCAATTAATGGAGATTTTAGTTTTGAATATTATGTTGGGAACTATCAGGCAACATTCATCGCACCGGGATATGTGCCCCATGTATTGGAACTTACTATTGAGAATGGAATGAATGCTCTAAATATTAATTTTCAACCCGAAGTGGTTATTTTCGAGGAAGACTGGGAATCCGGAATGGGTAATTGGTATTCAATAAATGGGGAGTGGTGCCTGGTGAAAGATGCGCATGATGGTTCATTTGCCCTTCATGATAATGACAATAAACAGTTTTATAATAATAATGTCCAAGCATATATTTATACCAATTCATTAATTAATCTAAATGGTGTTAATGATGATGTATTTCTCAGATTCTGGAACAAATATCATACTGAATGGGAGTACGATAGCTGCTACATAGATATTTTTGTGGATGATAAAAACTGGATAAATATAGCATCATATAACGGAGTGCAATCTGTTTGGAAAGAAGAGCTTATATCTCTTGCAGATTATGTTGATACTTACTTCTGTTTATGTTTCAGATTTGAGAGTGATTCTTATTTGAATGATCCTGGCTGGTACGTTGATGACATTACCATACTTTCATCCCAGGGAAGCGGTATTGATGATCCACCAAATAATCCAGAATATATCCTATATCAGAATAAGCCAAATCCCTTCAGATTGATCACATTCTTCCCTTATGAAATCAAGAATAACACAACAAAGGAGATAAAATTATCATTATACAATATTAAAGGTCAACTTGTAAGATCTTATCAACTAAATGAACATGATTCGATGGTCTCATGGGATGGTAGGGATAACAAAAGCCACGAGGTGGGTTCAGGTATCTATTTTTACCAACTCACTGCAGATTCAAATGTTATCGATACAAAGAAGTGTGTGTTTTTTAAGTAATTATATTTTTCGAATTATGAAGTATATAAAATTTTACAAAAACTAATCAGACTATTTAGATAAGGATAAAAATCATATTTAGAAGGCTCCATGAAAAAAACGATATTTTTACTTGTTCTTAACTTTATACTTGTTTCAAGTGCTGTTGCTTGGCGATCTGGTGAGATGGAAGTCAAAGTGTTCTTGAATACTCCCGAGCACCATGAGATGCTCTACAAACTCAAACTGAATGGTGATGTGTACAAAGATTTTGCACGGATGTATGTCATTCCTGAGGAAATGGATAAAATCAAGCAAACCTCCTTGCAATACGAAATAATCATCCCAGATCTCGAAGCACATTCAAATCATTTACAAAATTTACGTACAGAGTGGCTAACGTATAATGATATAATAGCTTTGATGGATAGTTGTGCAACAAATTTTCCAAATATCTGCAGGAAAGAATACCTAGGCGAATCAGTACAGGGAAGAGAGATATCGGTTTGTATTATCAGTGATAATGTAATGTTTGAAGAAAATGAACCTGAAGTTATGTTTGATGGTGGAATACATGGAGATGAATTATGCTCACAGGAAAATACTGCACGAATGATCAGATATCTCTGTTTGAATTATGGTAACGATCCAGCAGTGACTGATCTGGTCAACAATCGCGAAATATGGCTCTATCCGCAAGTTAATCCAGATGGTCGCGTTATGATGCAGCGTTACAATGCAAACGGTGTTGACCTTAACCGCGATTGGGGATATATGTGGGATGCCTGGGGTGGAAGTCCTGGTGCCTATTCTCAACCAGAAACCAAATTGCTTCGAAGCTGTATGTATAATAATCAATTTGTTGTACATACAACGTATCACGGTGGAACAGAATATATTTCATATCCATGGAGTTATCGAGCAAGCCAGTGCCCGGATTATGCACATATTGACCAACTTGCAGGAGTGTATGCTTCTGTTTCTGGATACACAAACCTGGATTACGGTCAGGGTTGTACTGGTATGTACCCCATCAATGGAAGTTCAAAGGATACTAATTATGGTGTGATGGGTTCCATAAGTTGGTCAATGGAAATATCATACCAGAAACAACCACCTACTTCACAGATAATGTACTATTGGACGATCAATATACCTTCTATGCTGGCAATGATGGAATATAGTGGGTATGGAATAGAAGGATTAGTTACAGATGCGGTAACCGGTGATGCTGTCGCAGCAATCGTCTGGGTTAATGATTATATGCCTACCTATACAGATCCTCAAGTTGGAGATTTTCATAAATATGTGTTGCCTGGCTCCTATACTGTCACTATTTCTGCAAATGGTTATGAGAGTCAAACGGTCAACAATGTTATAGTTACTGCAAATAATGCAACAACAGTAGATTTTCACTTACAACCTATCAGAGATAATGTATTTTACGGGTATAAATTCTCAGCAAGCCAGATTCCTGATAATAATACCGGAGATGAGGGTAATACACCAGCAAGTCTGGGAGCACCAGATAATATAAACTACTCAATTGGTGTGGATGGTTGGTGTATAATTGATATGCAATATCCCGTAGTTGATGGTCCTTTCAATGATTTTACTGTCTATGAAGGTGACACTTCTGAAGAAGGTTATGATTGTTTTGTAAGTAATTCCATAGACGGACCTTTTTATCTAGTTGGGACAGGCCTTGGTACTACTGAATTTGACATCAGTAATTCAGGATTGGCAGAAGCACAGTTCATTAAAATCGTGGATGATGGTGATGGCTCTTCTTCAGCACCAGATGCTGGTTTTGACCTGGATGCTATATCAACAGAATTTATTCAAGGTCCCAATCTTGTGATAGATGACTATTATATTGATGACTCTGCGAGTGGAAATAATGATGGAGTTCTTGATCCGGGAGAAGAAGCAGATTTATACATCTCTATTCGGAACAACGGAACAGAAACCGCTGAGGATATACTGGCATTTCTTGGATGTTCAGACCCATTTATCACAATCAATGGAACACTTGGTCCCTTTGATGATCTTGAACCGGATGAAATTGGAACCTCCTCAATAGTTATTCAGGCAGTAGCAAATACTCCTGATGGGCATTCAGTTCTATTTTCACTTGATCTTAGCTGTAATAACTACACTTTTAGTGCAGACTATTCATTTAGCATCTATATTGGCTCATTTCCTTTCGAAGGTTTTGAGACGGGGGATTTTACTTCCTACGATTGGCAATTTGGTGGAAATGGAAACTGGACTATTGATGCAACAAATGCTTACGAAGGAGCTTATTGTGCAAAATCAGGCAATATATCACACCAACAGACAACTGAGCTTTCTGTAACAATGGATGTTACTGACGGCATGATCTCCTTTTACAGAAAAGTTTCATCTGAAAGTAGCTATGACTTTCTCGAATTTTATATTGATGGCAGTATGCAGGGGCAATGGTCTGGAGAAATGAACTGGGCTGAAGTATCCTATAACGTATCAAGCGGAATTCATACTTTTACATGGGTGTATGATAAAGATTATACTATAAGTGGTGGTCAGGATTGTGCCTGGATCGATAATATATTTTTTCCTGCACCAGTACCAACCTATCCAATTTTATATCTTGCACCGATGAGCATTGATTTTGGAGAGTGTGTTGTAGGAAATGAACTTATTGAACAGTTTGAGATCAAGAATGTAGGTGGAGGTACACTTGCAGGAGAGATATCTACTCCAGATGGATATATGGTTCAGGAAACCGGGACATCAAATCCTGTATCTCAGCTTAGCTACAGTCTTATCGCTGGAGAAGTTCAATCCTATGAATTGATCTTCTGCCCCGATAATGTACAAAATTATGATGATCAGGTAACGGTTTCCGTATTTCCACTCCAGACAGAATTTATAAATGTCTATGGAGAAGGTATTCCTTCTGCTGCTATCGGGAGTCAGGAATTTTATACAGAGACAAAATTAATTAGCACCTTCCCAAATCCTGTGAAAAATCAAGCTAACATTGCTTATCAGCTCAAAGGAAGCTCTCAGATGCAGAATATTGACATCAAAATATATGACATTTCTGGCAAGTTTGTTACGACTGTACATGGAGAAAATGGACATGCAGTTATTGACTGTTCAAAATTAGGTAATGGTATTTATTTATACAAAATACACCATGATGGCGTTGAACATATCAAGAAAATGGTGATAGTGCATGAATGACGAAAAGCGTACAAAACAGGAGCTCATCAACGAGCTGAAATGGATGCGCAAGCAGCACCACGAATATGTTCGAGCAGAGAATGAGCAGAAAAAAAGGATCAATCAGCTCAAAGCTTACGAAGATTATCTTTCTGCACTAATAGAGAACAAAGAAGAAGAAATTGAGCACAGAAATTGGGAGCTTGGCGAACGAGTCAAGGAGTTAAATTGTCTCTATTCAATCTCAAATCTGATTGAAAAAAAAGAACTATCCTTAGATGAAATCTTTGAAGGAACAATAGAACTTATACCATCTGGATGGCAATACCCCGAAATAACATATGCAAAATTAACTTTCCTCGATAAAGAATACAAGACATTCAATTATGAAAAGACCGAATGGGTGCAGGAGAGTGGAATTCATATAGATGGTGAAAAAGTAGGAAATCTGCAAGTAGGATACCTTGAGGAAAAACCAGAACGCTATGAAGGTCCTTTCCTAAAAGATGAAAGAAACCTTATAAACGCAATAACCGGAAGAATGAGTCATATTATCGAACTGAAACAACGAGAGCAGGAATTACTGGATAAGATCGAATTCCTGGAAATTGCACAACAAGAAAATATCATTGGTACCTGTATATGGAATATTAAGGAAGAAAAAGTATATCTCAATACTGAATTCCGTAAACTTCTTGACTTTGAAATAAAACCAGAAGTTGATTTCATTTATGTAGAAGATTTCTTTCCTTCAGAATCACAGGAAGCAATTCGTGCTCACTGCCAAAATAAGACACATATCCATGATCTAATGATTGATATCCTTTCTTCGAAAAGAAAAAAAGTGACTGTTAGATATTTTTTTGTCGTGAAAGAGTATAATAAAAACGATCCCAGACGGATTAAGGGATTGCTCAAGATCGTAGAAAAGAAATGAGGTTACAATGAAAATATCAAAAAGAGCAATTGAGATCCAGGCTTCTCCAATAAGAAAATTGGCTCCCTATGCAGAAGCAGCAAGAGCAAAAGGAATCAGGGTATTTCATTTGAACATAGGTCAACCAGATATCGAAACACCAACAGAAATCCTTGATGTCTACAGGCATTTTGATAAAAAGGTGCTTGCCTATGGACCATCCCAGGGTTTACATGTTTATCGTGAAAGTTTGGTAAGATATTATAACAAACATAAGATACCTATCAATCAGGATGAAATAATCATAACCACGGCAGGTTCCGAAGCTATCATTTTTGCACTTCTTGCAACTTGTAATCCCGGAGATGAGGTAATCGTTCCTGAACCATTTTATACAAACTATAACGGATTCGCTACGATCGCAGGAGTTACAATCAAACCTTTGACTACCTATGCGGAACAAGGATTTGCCTTACCTAGCATTAAAGAAATCGAAGAGCTTATCAGCGAAAAAACAAGAGCAATTCTTTTCAGTAATCCCGGGAATCCGACAGGAGCGGTATATTTAAAAGAGGATCTTGAGCGACTTGCTGCAGTTGCACAAAAATATAATTTATATCTCATTTCAGATGAAGTGTATCGAGAATTTGTATACGATGGATTATCTCATACAAGTATTTTACATATAAACGGAATCGAGGATAGAGCAATTCTTGTTGATAGTATTTCAAAACGATACAGTGCATGTGGTGCTCGTGTGGGATGTTTTATCACGCGTAATCATGAACTCTATGAAGGTGTGTTGAAATTCGCACAGGCTCGTCTTTGTCCTCCCACTATCGATCAACTGGCAGCAAATGCAGCAGTGAGTATTGAAGATGAATATTTTCATAGTGTCTTAAAAGAATATGATAAAAGAAGAAATATTGTTTATAACGAAGTGCACAAGATACAGGATGTAGTCTGTGTGAAACCTCAGGGTGCATTCTATGTGATAGTTAAGCTTCCTATCAGTGATACAGAAGATTTTGCACGCTGGATGCTGGAGGAATTTTCATACGAGCAAGAAACTGTAATGTTTGCGCCAGCCCAGGGATTCTATGCAACTCCCGGAATGGGTAGAGATGAGGTTAGGCTCGCATATATCTTAAATGAAGAATCTCTAAAAAGAGCTATGTTCCTATTTAGAAAGGGACTAGAGGAATATAATTATTATAAAAAATATTGAGGTTAATAATGAAACGAATATTTTTAGTAGGGCTTTATTTATTGTTTGGTAGTTCTCTTTTGACTGGAGAGATCATTGATCTGATGCCGGAAAAGACGGAGATCACAATTTTATCATCACAGAAGAATGCTTTGGAACTCAATGTTTCTCTTGATTCTTTCACAAGGACAGGACTTAGGAAGCAGAATATAAATTTCGATAATATTTTCATAGATGAATGGGGAAGACTTACAGAGGAAGGGCTACCTGCCTTGCCCTCGATCTCCAAAATGATCATTGTGCCTGAAAATGGGGAAGTTACTATTGATGTTTTGGTAAACCATTCCATTGAAATACCTAATATCATTCCCTTTCCTGCGCAGCCAAGTGCTGTGGATAATGATGCATTTGATACACCTCCATTTACTATTAATGAAGACTACTATTCTTTCGGAGATGTATATCCAAAGACGATATATTCGGTTTCTGATAAGTTTATGATGCGAGGTGTGCCTTTTGTATATGTGACTATTCATCCGTTCCAGTATAAACCAGATACCAATATTCTCACAATTTACGATGATTTTAATTTATCTATCTCTATTTCTGGTGAGATGGACTACGATGAACGTTTGTATTCAAGCTATATAACTCCTTCTGTTCTATCTTTAGCTTTAAATCCAGAAATGATCACACCTCAGTATCATTCATTCAAAAATGATGATGGTGCTGATCTGATAATCGTTACTACTTATGATTTTATGGATGCTGCAGAAACATTAAAAGAATGGAAATCACAGAAGGGTTTTTATACTGATATTGTATATCTTGAGGATATTGGCAGCACAGCTCAGTACATCTATACGTATCTATTTATTGCCTACGAAACCTGGGTGCTTCCTCCATCATTTGTCCTATTCTTGGGTGATGTAGAGATCGTGCCAACAAATTACGAACCAGATCAGGTTTCTGGTGGCTACATGGGCACAGACAGAACCTATGCGTGTATGGATGCAGATTTTCATCCGGATATAGGGTATGGACGTATTTCAGTTGATAATCAAACTCAGGCATTTACAGTTATCAACAAGATCATTCAATACGAAAAGGATCCTCCTGATCAGGCTTCGTTCTATAATGAAATGGTGAACGCTGGTTATTTTCAGGATGATGAACATGATGGCTATGAATCCAGGAGATTCATCAAAACATCCGAAGAGATCAGAGATTTCTTACTTACTGAGAACTATGATTCTGAAAGGATCTATGTAACTGAGGATTCAGTTAATCCCACTAATTATAATAATGGTTACTATGCAAATGGCGAACCAATTCCTAACGAACTTTTACGTGTGAATGGATTCCCATGGGATGGAAATGCTACTGATATAAGTAATACCATCAATGAAGGTATTTTCCTGCTCGTTCATAGGGATCATGGTTATACTGCTGGTTGGGGAGATCCCGCCTATAATATCGGGAATGTACAGCAACTTGCAAATGGAGAGCTTTTGCCAATGGTATTCAGCATAAACTGCCAAACAGGGTGGTTCGATAGTGAGACAGATAGTGATCCGGCTACATTTGAAAGTTTCTGCGAGGAGTTTCTCAGAAAAGAAAACGGCGGTGCTGTAAGTACAATTGGCGCATGCAGAAATTCAATGAGCGGATACAATGATTATCTCACATTAGGAATGATAGATTCTATGTGGGAAAATTTTATCAACGGATGGGGATATAATACTAATGGCTATATGTCTCCGGTTCTTTTACAAGGTTTGATGTCAATGGAGCAATTCTGGGGTGGAAATCTTACTCAATACCAATATAATCTATTTCATGTCATTGGTGATCCTACCTTACAAGTCTGGCGAAGTCAACCTGCAGAGATCATAGCTACTCATGACATCAGTTTTCCGTATGATGTTACTTCAATTCCTATTACAGCAAGTATTGATGAAGGAATTGCTTCTCTCGTTGTTGATGGAGAGCTTGTGGGCAAAATGGAATTTTCTACATCAAGCTTTGATCTGTATCTTTCCGAAAATCTTACTTCACCTCAAAATGGTGTAATAACGATTACAGCAAGAGATCATACTCCATATATGCAGACTGTTACATTTATACCACCAGACGGCAGTTATGTTATTATAGAATTTTTCTCGGTGAGTGATGAAAACGGTAATAATGATGGAGAGTGGGATGCGGGTGAAGAGATATCATTGACCTATATGCTGAGGAATGCCGGCAATCAAACTGCAGATAGTGTAACATTTACAATTGATAGTGCTCTAAGTCAGCTTCAGATTTATGATCCAATTTTGCAAATAAATGGACTGCTACCTGATCAGTCTATCCAATTTTCAACTGATGCGCTGATATCTATGACCTGTCCTCACAACGATTATATCTCAATAGAAGCAATTATTGAGAATCCCGAAGGAGAATTCATCTATATTGAAAGTATTACGGTAACTAACCTTCCGAAACTTGCACTGGAAACTGACTCCATATACTATGAAGTATCAGAAACGGGAATAGTGGAAATCCCATTTACAATTGAAAACATTGGTGCAGATACACTTGTTTGTGAACTTATCAATAATTCACATCAATGTGCAAACCTCTATTCAGCAAATACATTTATGACTATACCCCATGTGCTGGAATTTGATATATTAACAGAATTCACAGTGATGGCATGGTTAAATGTGCAGAATGTTTCTCAGCCAGGTTTTGTACTGACAAAAGGATTTATCAATGGAGATTTAAGTTTTGTTGTCTCAATCCCGAACATGAATTCAATCCTTTATAAATTCAGGAATGTCAATGGCTCAGATTTTCAAAAGATCATTTCTTATCCACTTACGTATGGAGAATGGTTCAATCTCGCGATTGTTGTTGATGGTTCTTCTATTATTTCTTATATAAACGGAGAGGAAGTAGGGAATGATCCATTCATATCACCTATTCATTCTACATCTGATGATATTTTGGTGGGTTCTTATGCAAATTCAACCTATGAATTTAATGGGTATATTGATGAGCTTGCACTCTATACTGTTGCATTGCCCGTTGAAGAAATTCAGGAAAAGATGATAACGACAATACGTGGAATTGACGCTGGACTACTTTCATATTATCAACTTGATCAAGCAACTCAATTTGCTGATTATTGCGGTTATAATGACATGACTCCATCAGGAGATATTCTCTTTGACCTTTCTGGAGCTCCCATCACAACCTGGGTAGGTTTTGATACATATTCTCTGTCTATACTGCCATATCAGTCTGAGAGTATTCAGGTGATTTTTAATACTGAAGGATATACGACACAGCTTTTCTCTTCGAGCTTTGACCTCATATCAAATGCTTCAAATGTCGATGATCTCAGCATTCCGATTGAACTTCTCTTTGAACCTTATAGCATTGATGATCCTATCAATTCAAATGAATATATTCTTACATTCAGAAATCCATTTGGTCCTGGTTGTAAAATTTCATTTGCTATTCAGCAACAGAAGAGGTTGAGGATTGATATTTACAATCTGAAAGGTCAATTTGTTCAAACCCTGGTGGATGACTCACTTGCGCCGCAGCATTTTGAGATTCAGTGGTCAGGAAAAGATTTTTCAGGTAAATTAGTTGAAAATGGAGTGTATTTCCTGAAAGTAGAAACAGATGATTCTAAAGAAATTAGAAAAATGGTCTTTCTGCGTTAAAATAATCGTGTAATGCATGCAGGAAAAGTCATTAGAAGTATAGTATTATTTTTACTTGTGAGTTTCCTGTGTGTTGATTTCGTACTATCAGAGGAAAATTCCTCGTTTGCTGACTCTCTTATAATTTTTGGAAGGTCACAATTCGAACAAGGGCGATCTACCCAGGCATTATCTCCTCTTTTAAAAGCAGAAAGGATCGCAAAAGAAACTAATAATCTGAATCAACTAAAACAGATTTATACTTTATTAGGATTAATATATGAAGATGAAGGCGAATTTAGGGAAGCTTCAGAATATTACAAGAAGCTATCATCAATTTCTGAGAAGATTGCACAGCACAAAATAGAAGCTGGATATGATGCAGATAATGTGATACCCCTAAAAGAGTATTATGAACGACTGAAAGTAAAGAGAAAAAATGATCTAATATTGTTCTCTATTATTTTACTTTCTTTAATAATTACAGCCATTGTATTTTTCATTTTTCAATCAAGAAGAAAAAAACATCAAATTGGGAGTATCATAGATAATCAAACCAAAGATCTTGAGAAGAAAAATGTTGAATTAAAAAATGAGATACAAAAAAGATTAAGAGAAGAGGAGAAATTCAAAACGCTCTTCAACACATCGACCCAATCAATATTTATCCACGACATTAAAACATTGCAGATAGTGGATGTAAATGACTGTGCTTGTGAAACATATGGATGTACAAGAGAAGAGTTGCTTTCTATGAGAATAGACGATCTATCTTCCTCTTCTATGATTTCGCCACATTCTCAACAAACAAAAGATTTTATAAAAAGGATGAAAGAAGGAGAAATCATCAATGTTGAATGGGAGGCTTTACGGGCAGATGGCACTCTTTTCTGGCAGGATATTCATGCTAAGATTGATTTGATAGATGGTCAGGAAAGATTGCTAATTTTTGCACGAAATATCGACGAAAAAAAGAAATTTCAGAATGAACTTGAGAAAAGCAAGAAATTATTACAAACTATTATTCTCAACTTACCCTTAGCTTGCTATGCATGTGATATTGACGGTCAAATAATCTTACAAAGTCAAGTTTCAATTGACCGTTGGGGAAATATGATTGGAAAAAGTTTTGATGACTTACCATTTGATAATTTCGCAGTTAACAATACCTTAAAACAGAAATGGAAGATGTGGTGGGAGAGTGCTTACAATGGGCAGAAAATCAATGATGAATATTCAATTCAAATTGATGGCGTGAAGAAATATTTCAATACAAGAATAATTCCATTAAAGGAAAAAGGTTATACAATCGGTATATTGGGAATGGATATAGATATTACTGATCTGAAGAAGAATGAAATGAAGTTGATGAATCTTAAGGATGATCTGCAGGACATGGTTGATGATGAGGTTAAAAAACGTAAGATACAGCAAGAATTACTCGTTCAAAAATCAAAACTCGAATCACTTGGACAGCTTGCGGCAGGTATTGCACACGAGATAAATCAACCCATCGGTCTCATCTCCCTTGGTATTGATAATATCAATGAAAGAATGAAATCAAACCAAGAAATCTCACATGAATATCTACGGGAGAAGATAAATAAATTTTTTACCTATATAGAGAGAATTCGTCAGATAATCGATCATATTGGAACATTCTCTCGCGACCAAAAAGATATCACTTATGACGAGATTGATGTAAATACAGTAGTTACAGAAGCTCTTTCGATGATACGAACACAGTGTGAAAATCAAGGTATCAATTTTAACATATCCCTAGCAGAGCAACTTCCTTTCATTCTTGGAAATAAATTTAAACTCGAACAGGTAATTTTAAATTTACTTTCAAATGCAAGGGATGCTATTGAGCAAAAGTTTGTTAATGAAGTGAATGAAAAGAAGCTGATAAGTATTTCGACCTATCCGAAGGATAAAAACGTAATTATAAAAATAACTGATAACGGGATTGGAATACCTAAGAAGGATATCGAGCATATATTTGAACCTTTCTATACTACTAAAGAACCGGATAAAGGTACTGGTTTGGGATTATCTGTATCATATGGGATAATTGAGGAGATGAAAGCAGAAGTGGATGTAGAAAGTAAACCAGGTATATATACTACTTTTAATCTGAAATTTAAGGCTCTTACAAAATGACATCGCAATAAATGTAACATTTTCGCAACAATTGACCGAAAACGAACAAATTACAATAAATCGCATTAAACAATTTATACTAAGCAATTTAGAGATTTTTCCATGTTGAAATAAATCAATATAATTGACCGAAAACGAACAATAAATATTATATGTCAAAATAATGAATTTGTATAACTAACCCCAGATAGGCAAGTTAGCATAATTGGCACGAATATTGTAGTTGCTATTCTTAAAGGAAATGATGATATGAATATTTTGCTGGTGAATTTCAAAAGTGAAAGCAAAAATGAGATTAATGAATATTTTCGATCTCAAGGATATACTGTTTTTACTGCACAGAATGACCTTGAAGCTGTAAGGATATTAAATTCTGAGAATATCCATGAAGCTATAATACGCCTAACGAAGATCATGAATATCGGTTTGATTAACTATATCAATCATCATTTTAAGTATTTGCGTACTATTTTGGTAATGAATAGATATGTAGAAGAGGCTTTCTCGGTAATCAAAAAATCTGGATGTGAGATCATTAATGAACCTTATACTTTGTCTGATTTCCAGAATACCATCAGACATATAGAACAACCTCAACATGCGTAAACTAAAACTGTTGGCTCGGCTTATCTGGTCAGGTGGAGGAGAGTTGGGGAGAAAGGCAGACTTTCTCTATGGAAGAACTCAAGATTCTTATCCTGGACGACGAAAAGGATTATCGGGAGGGCATTGAGGAGTATTTGTCAAATCAGGGCTTCACTGTATTTAAAGCGGCGAAGCCCTCTGATGGCTTGAATATACTAAAGAATATTACCTGTGATATCGTTGTGTTGGATGTTAAATTACCAGAAATGAATGGTATCCAGGTTCTTAAGAGGATTAAGCAATTATACCCCTTGATAGAAGTGATAATGATCACTGGCCACGGTGATATGGATAGTGTGATCGAGTCGTTAAGAAGTGGGGCTTCTGATTTTTTCACGAAACCCTTCCGGTTGGTCGACCTCAAAAGAGCTATCGAACGTACAAGAAGATTTATTGATCTGCAAAATAGAGTAAACGATTTACAAGACCGACATAACCATCTTGTTTCTAGTATCTTGGAACGGGAAGGAGATGTTATAATTGGAAATAGTGCTGCAATCAATAAGATCTTTGAACTAATGGAAAAGGTTGCTAAGACAGACGACACTTCGGTACTTATAACTGGAGATTGCGGGACAGGTAAAGAACTTGTTGCAAGAGGTATTCATGCTTTAAGTTCAAGGAAAAGAGAGCCCTTTTTTGATGTGAACTGTGGATCGATACCTGATAATCTTTTTGAAAGTGAATTTTTTGGTCATAACAAAGGAGCATTCACAGGTGCTATAAGAAACAAACCTGGCTTTCTTGAAACCTCTGGAAAGGGAACATTATTTTTGGATGAGGTCTGTGAGATGCCCAAACACATGCAGACTAAATTACTAAGAGTTTTGGAGGGTAAAACTTTCAGAAGAGTTGGAAGTAATCATGAAATAGCATTCAGAGCACGAGTAATTTCAGCTACCAATAAAAATATTGAGAATGCTGTGAAAAATAATGAATTAAGGGAAGATCTATTATTTAGATTAAATACCTTTCATATTCACCTACCTACTCTTAAAGAGAGAAAAGAAGATATCCCACTTCTTATTGATCATTTTATGAGGATTTCAATAGCAAAATTTGGGAAAACTTATTGCAGAAAGGTTGATCCCGCAGTCTATGATGCACTGCTTGAGTACGAATTCACAGGTAATGTTCGTGAACTGGAACATATGATAGAGGAAGCATTGATAATGTGCGATGAATCAGTTCTAAGAATTGAGCATTTTAAAAATCTTAAAGTAACTCAAAAGAAGGTTAAATTTGATAGTTTAAACCTTAATCAACTTGTGATAAAAGAAAAGGAAATGATACGACAAGCTCTCAACCAGGCAAAAAAAAATAAAACCAAAGCAGCTCAATTATTAAATATATCGCGCTCGGCTTTAAATAGAAAATTATCAAAATATCATATAGAGTAGAGGGACACCAGCTGAAAGGAATTAATTTTTTCTCTATACACTTATTACAAGTAGATAAAACCTTATCTATCAGGCATACCCCCAAAAATTTGGAAGTGATTTCTGTGGATTAATATAGATAAAGGGTTTGCGATATATTTTGGTTGGAAAATTACTTTCCAGTAAATCTGAAAATTTAACATAAAATACTTTTGTCACCCTGATCCG
>DRBZ01000082.1 GCA_011043895.1 Candidatus Cloacimonadota bacterium | reverse complement strand
GTCATACCTATATCAGAAATTTCTGTGATTGCTCGTTCGGAGCCCATCTGTGCAAACATATCATCAGCATCCTTTTTGCCCTCTATAACCTTTCTGGAGATATAACCAATTTGCTCATCTGCCTGAACTTTCAACCATAATTCACCATCTTCAACGACAGTAACAGATAGATCCTCAGGTAAGATTGCAATTGGCGGATAGTATGAGCCGGGTCCTTCTCTTAACATTGCTTCTTCACGTCTGATGGTCACATTTTCTGCAGCAAACAAATGTATTATGACCAAAAAGATCACAAGCATTGCCACAATGATCAACAAATAGACTTTTCTATAATTCATTATTTTACCTCCAAGGTAAAGATACCATCCCAATCTTTGGGTTTATCATGTTTAAATTCTCTGCAACGTTCAAGCATCACTGCTGATGCTTTATCATTGATGGGATTTTCCGAGAGCTTCTCAAAAATGTCAATAGCTTTATTCCATTCAGCACGTCTGTAGTATTCAAGTGCTTTTTCATATTCAGTTATCCAGCGATTCTTCTCGATAGCTTCGGGAGTATTTTCGTCCACCAGCTCGTAAACAGAAGTTGGTTCTGTTTTTCCTTTTACACGCAGTCTGTCGAGTTCGCGGCAGAGGAATGTATCTTTTATGAGTTCATAGGTAGCTTCACTCATCATGATCTGGGTTTTATAGATCTTATTCACACCTTCGAGCCGTGCAGCAAGATTAACATTGTCACCTATCGCAGTGTAGTCCATTCTATTCTTCGAGCCGATATTTCCAGCGACGATCTGACCGGAGTTCAGTCCGATGCGTGTGTGTATGTGAAAGTTGTCAGCGGGAGAATATTTATCTTTGCTTCGTTGCAGTTCTTCACAATATTTTCTATGCTCAAGGGCTGCATTACATGCCATAAGTGCGTGGTCTTTTCGCTCTATAGGTGCGCCGAACATTGCCATGATGCCGTCGCCCGTATATTTATCAAGGAGTCCATCATTTTTGAGAACAATTCCGGTTAGTTTATCAAAATATTCATTCAAATAGGTAACAAGTTCGACTGGAGTTTTACCTTCCGAGAAAGTTGTGAAGCTTGCAATATCAGTAAAGAGTACTGTTGCGGTAATGCTGTCACCTCCTATTTTTACTTGATCAGGATTCACGAGCAAGTTTTCTATTACATCTGGATGGAGATAGCGTGTAAAAACTTTTTTGATATCCCGCTTTGATCGTCCTTCCATTATGTAACTTACTGTGGCAGTATATCCATAGGAAAGTATGAATCCTATAAAGGGCATCGACATGTTCAGCATTATCCTGCCTGCAGACCAGAGGAGAAGAGAAATTCCAATAACATATACGACCACAAGTACCATCATCAGGTTTGCGGTCTTGGGCTTTAAACGTGTAAATATAATAAAGGTTATAAATGTAACTAGAATGGTGTGAAGAAAATTTATCCACCCCGGAATAATAGTAATAAAATCTTTATTGAGCATATTGCTGAGCACTGTTGCCCATATCTCCATGCCTGGATAAGGATTGATAAAGGGGGTAGAGCGGAGATCGGACAAACCAGACGCAGTCGCTCCAATTATAATATTTTTATCCTTGAATGTGGTAAAAGGAAGAGTGGGCTCATTTCCCTGTCGTGTCGCAAGCGCAGATTGGAAAACAGCAGCAAAAGGATAGTAGCTGAACACTCCTTCCTTTCCACCTGGTCCGTACCAGTTGATAAAATATTTACTCTGAGATACAAGAGGGATTGTTGAATTCTTTGCATTACATGACCTATTGCTGAATGTGATTTCATCGTAATAATTATGTAAGATATACGCACCAAACGCAACCTGCGGATAGAAGTTATCGAGATATTTGTAAACAAGTGGTACGCGCCTGATGATCCCATCCTCATCAGGTTCAATATTCAGAAAGCCGATACTTTTTGTGGCATGCAGTAGTGTATCTATCGGCACAATGCCACCCTGAAAATTTGCAGAATAGATAGTTTTGTTTGCCCGGAGGTTGAGAGAGAATTGTGAGATATCCGGTGTAATGTCTGTCTCGTTCATTGTGAACTCAGCTCCCAAAATGACATTCCCTGCACTTTTTACGGATTGAGCAAAGGCACCGTCGGTTTCTCTAGCATCAGTTTCTGCTCTGTCAATATCTGGATCGTCGAACATCATGTCGAAAATTACAGTTTTTGCTCCAGCAGCTTTGAAGTAATCAACGACAATGCCATACACGTTACGGGGCCATTTCCAGAATATGCCGTATTTTTTAAAGAAAGCAAGACTTGTATTATCAATACTGACAAGCACAATGTTAGAATCAGCTCGTTCCGGGATGGTAAAATTCCTGAAGCGATAATCTACCGTTTTCCATTCAAGCTGCTTTCCTAACCCGGTAGAGAAGAATATCAGAATTATAAAACTTATCAAAACAGCGACCGCGAGTCCAACAAACCATTTTTTATAGAGTTTGCTTAATGTATGCCCGAAAGTTGTTTTTTCTACATTGATGTCTTTCTTCATGAATACTCTCTTTTGATTATCTTTATTATATCGAAAAAAAATCTTAGCAATTTTTTATGCAAATTATTTAATTCATGACACAAAATATATGATAAAATCGTATAATAAAACAGTAAAATATACGATAAGAAGGATTATTTTGTACTTCTTATGGAAAGGAGCGGCAAGCAGGTAAGTATTAATAAGGTTAATAAAATTTTACATGTTTCGCCGGATACCTCAAAAAGATATCTCTCATATTTTGAGAAAACATATCTCATCCACCTCATCTCTCGTTATGGAACAACGAACGAAATGATACTTTCACCAAAAAAGATTTTTGCATGTGATCTGGGCATCAAGTATCTATTTGTCGGTGAAAGAGATCTGGGTAGTTATTTTGAGAACTATATCTACATGAATATCAGGAATAGCAGAGACATTTTTTATCTTTATCAGAATAGAATAGAAATAGATTTTATTACATCCGATAAAATACTGATCGAATCAAAATATTACAGCGAAATGAATGAGAAACAAAAAAAGCTTTTTGAATCATATCCCGCCGAGAAGCGTATTTTAGTTAATGGAATTCAAGAACTACACAAAATCGATGAGATAATCGCCTAACTTATTACTCTTCTACCTTTTCCGCTTCAAATATTCCATTTGGTTGTATGAAAGATAAACCGGTCACTCCATCTTTTTCCAGATGAAACTTCACATAGTATCCTTTATATTCTCCTATCTGGAATTCGTTTTCTGCATACGGGTGGAGTTCATACAATGGCTGACCAGGGTATTCTAGCGTAAGGTCGCCAGATGCATTAAGTTCTACGTTTATTTCATCTCCGGCGATCTTATATGTGCCGGTAAATTGAAGAAGGTATGTAAGATCAGACATGTTATCAGGAGGAAGCTTTTCAAACTCAATTGGAGATACAGATTGTTCAAGTGGTACTGATAATTTATATATTCTGCCCTGCAAATTGGAATGGAATTCGATGAGTATATTAGATTTTGCAGGAAAACCTTCGGTGGGTTTGAATACATCATAATGCCAGTGTTCAAGTGGGCTGGCAAAGGAATGGTATATCATGTATAACTCACGTCCGGTATAATCTATCTGAAATCTACCATACCCTGGATTTTCGTAGACACCGATGTAATCTTCTATTTTATGTGAAGGTTTTGTATTTTCTACTCTTTCAAGTTTTCCTTCTCCTTCTTCAATCTCCTTCACTTCATCGATTGAGGCAAGCGTTCTTCCATGCCAGTCAACCGGTTCAAGATCGAGGAGTTGATCGATGATGTAATAACTGGCAATACTAGTATAGTTTGAGTTATTTTGATTCGTCAAGATGACAATTCCAATATTATCGTCAGGTAGTAAGTTCACCATTGCCGAGAATCCATCGATATTTCCACCATGCTGTACCCATGCATGTCCGCGATAGGTCATAATAAACCAGCCGAGACCATATGCTCTGTATGTAAGTTCGGGATTAGCGCTTTTGCCCTGGATGAACATATGGGGGGTTATCAACATATTGACTGTTGCTTCCTGCATTAGCTGAGTTTCATCTACTTTACCTTTATTTAATAGCATCCTGATCCACTGCGCCATATCATCAGCACAAGAATTAATGGAACCAGCAGGACCAATCTGAGAAATATTCATGAATTCCATCTTCTCAATCTGCTCATTTTCACTGACGTTATATGGAAGCGAATAATCGTCAGTCTCTTGTGAAGCATCGATTGAGAAATTACTATTCATCATGCCAAGAGGTGTAAAAACTCTATCATAAACCACATTCTCCCATGTGCTGTTGGTCATTCTGCCTACAAGTAAACCCGCTGTCATATACATGAGATTCTGATACTGGAATTTGTATCTGAAGGGCTCATTTGGCTCAAGATAGCGTAAGCGCTCGAACATCTCCTCTCTGCTGAAGTTTGCACCGTACCACATAAGGTCATGACGGGGAAGACCAGAGCGATGTGTAAGGAGATCAATCGGCGTCATATCTTTGGTAGCAAAATCATCGTACATTTGAAAATCTGGTAAATATTCCTTAACTGGCGTGTTCCAATCTATCAAACCTTCATCTACGAGGAGCCCTACAGAAAATGCCGTAAATGCCTTTGATGACGAGCCGATTGCAAAAAGTGTCTGTGAGGTTACCGGTAATTGCTTTTCATAATCTCTATAGCCAAAACCTTCTGACATAATTACGTTATTATCTTTGACCACTGCTACAGACAATCCTGCCACGTGCCACTGTGACATGGTTGTATCAATGAATGTCCTGATTGCATCGAGTTTCTCTGTAATTTTTTGGACCTCCCGCTGTTTTTCGAGATCGGACTTCCTGGAAAGTGAAAAGGAAAAAGTTCCTCCACCCTGTGTAAATTCTCCACTTAGTGAACTAGAATCATCAGAGAGTTTGCCGGTAAAAGTTGGATTTCCCGGCACATCTTTGATCTCAAAGGAAATTCCATATAAATCATAACTGATGATCTCAAGTGGAAGATCAATAGCTTGCTGCAAGGGAATATCGATAAATCCAATAAGCTGATTTTCTTCAAATAAAAATTCAACAGTAACTTCAAGTTCCTGCCCAGACACTTTGATAGAACCATACCATTCACCAATAAGACTATTCTCTTGTGCATATACAATTGTGATCAATGCAACACAGGATATTATTAAAAGAATTACGTTCCTGATATTCATAGGATATCTCCTTGATTTTTATACTTTCCATCTTCTATGGAACCAGAACCATTGCCATGGTATTTTCCTTATCCATTGCTCGAGTTCTGAGGTGAAAAATTGTGTATATTCATGCACAGCTTCATCCGAATCTGTCGCAACTTTAAGTGTGATGGGCTCATTCATTTGCAACACAAATCTTCCATCATGCCGACGGTAGCAGATTGCAAAGATTACAGGCACACCAAATTTGATTGCTATTTTAGCCGAGCCGGGATTAGTAGGCGCGGTCAAGCCAAAAAAAGTTGCTGGCACGCCCGTTTTGCCTGCGTTCTGATCCCCGAGCATGAGAATCAGCTTGTTCTTTTTCAGAGCATTCACTATACCACGAAGGGCGAACTTTTTATCTATGAGATGGATATTGTTGGCTCTTCTGAGTTTATTGATCAAATCATTAAAATAGGGATTCCTCTGTTTTTTTGCGACAGCATAAATACCTTCAGATATTGAACCAAACACTTGAGCTGCAAGTTCCCAATTCCCGAAATGACCAGAAAAAATAATGCATCCTTTGTTTCTCTTAAGAGCTTCCCAAAGGTGTTTTTCTCCCTTAATCGTTATGTAATCTTTGATGTCATTATATTGCTTTGATGAGAACCAGCAGAATTCTACCCCTGTATAGCCAGACGAGATATTGATTTGTTTAACCAGTTGTTGTAACTCACGACCTGATTTTTGAGGAAAACATTCCTTGAGTTGACGCTTAACCACATCAATACGTACTTTTACAATGTAGTAATTCAGCAATCCTAGTATCCTTCCTATTCGACGAGCAGCACGTAATGAGAAGAGATTGATGAATGAGAAGAGAATACGAAAGAAAAGGATTTCGAGATAATATCTGAACATCAGAGAATTTTCTTGAGATGGTCTGAAGAATCATAATCTATCAGCACAACATTCACGTCGGCATCAGAGAACATGCTTTCTGCCAGCTTATCCGGATATACGTCTTTGACATACACATTTTTTATCTCAGCATTAATGATCATCTTTGCACAGATTGAACAGGGCTGGTGGGTACAATATATGGTTCCACCTTTGACCGAAACGCCATTAACTGCTGCCTGTATGATAGCATTTTGCTCCGCATGTACACCACGACATAGTTCATGTCTTTCTCCGGGTGGAATATCTTTCTTTGTACGAATACATCCTACCACGTCGCAGTGAGGAACTCCCTTTGGTGCTCCGTTGTAGCCAGTGGATAGGATTTGATTATCTCTCACAATAATCGCTCCCACTTTTCTGCGAAGACAGGTAGAACGCGAAGAAACAAGTTCAGCTATTCTCATAAAATATTCATTCCACAAAGGACGCTTAGTATTCATAGATCTCCTTATGATTGTAGTGGTTGTAAGATTTTTTTTACTTCAGAAAATACTCTTTTGGATCGTAGTTTTTTCATGCAATTAAAATGCCCAAGAGGACAATATTGCCGACCGTGCAGGGAACAGGGGCTACAGTCTAAGTTTTCTGTAAGTACTACAGCGTTTTGATTTATTGGGCTGAATCCAAGTACAGGATGAGTGGGACCAAAGATAGCGATTTGCGGTTTTCCCAGTGCAGCAGCCATGTGCATCGGGCCACAATCACCACTTATGAAAACATCAGATTGGTTGATTATAACAGCAGTTTCCATGAGTGATGTTTTGCCCCCGAGATCGAGGATGCTCTTGTTAACATTTTTTGCGAGCTCGGAAGTCAGTTCTTTTTCATCTTCAATACCAATAAGTACAATTCGAGGATTATACTTGTCCAGTATCATCTTTATTAGTTCTTTGTAGTAGTTGGCGGGATATTGTTTTGTAAGCCATGACGCTCCGGGAGAGATCGTTACAATTGGTCTTTTATTATCATTTAGTAAAAATTTTCGGACAACATCTTCACTATTTTCAGGAAGAAAAAGATCGAGTTTTTGGCTTTCAAGTTCGATATTAAAGCTCTCAAGAACAGACGCATAAAGATCTACAGTCGATGATACAGGTTGCAGTGAGTGATCCTTCAGGAGTTTTTTTCGATAGGCATGTTTTTTATCATAAGTAATGGTTTTACCACCCACGAACTGCTTGATCAGTCCAGATCGTAACTTTCCGTGCAGATCGATGATGTGTGTGTAATGCTCTTTCTGCAATCTAATGATGAGCTGTATCATTGTTTCGGATGTCGGATCATACCCAAGTAAAGTATTGATGTTCGGATTATTCTCCAAAATGGGAGCAAATTGTGATTTCGTAAGAAAATGTAACTCTGCATCAGGAAAATGTGTGCGAAATGCCCGAATTATCGGTGTGGTAAGCAGCAGATCTCCGAGAGAGCTGAACCGAATGAAGAGTACTTTCATAGAGCATAGGTTAGGGCGTACTTTGCCACTTCTGTCAAACTTTATGCGAATTCATTTTGGAATTGCTTGACACTCTGAGCGCTAAATAAATCAAGAAAAAAACTTAAAATTAAGGAAATCAATGAACTTCTCTCTCTTTGTTTCAATGTTTGTTACGATATTCGTGATCATACAGCAGAGAAAAAAGAAAAGGATGTTTATAGTTCTATTAAGAAGAAAATGTATGGAAAGGTTACAGGTGGACATATCATTATTAAAAAATCTTATGGGAAGGGAAGTCAGGATCTATTATCTCACCATAGACTCAATGTCGAGTTCCGAGACAGGTTTGATCAAATCGGTGAATGAGGATTGGGTATTGCTTGAGAACAAGAAAGGAAAAGATGTCTTGATAAGTAATGATAAGATCATAAAGATCAACACAAAATAGTGGTGTATGAGCAATACATGATTTAATATTTGAATTGTATAACAACAACACGCGGTTGCATATTCTGCTTAGAAAGATAAGTTGAGGGTAAAAAAACGGCTCACCTTTACAGTAAGCCGTTGTAAGATATTGAAGGAATAGACTATTCTTCTTCTAAGGTCTCCTCATCCGCCCTGTCATGTCTTGCTTTTATCAGTGAGAATACGATCGCAATGATGGGAAGCAATATAACCAAACCCCATCCCGCGATGGCAATAGCAGAAGCCGGGTATCCTTCATAGGGTGTTTTTATCTCTTTGATAATCTGAGTTATAAACAGTACAATAAGAATAACTGGTATCACGATCTTAATAAACCAGACCCACCATCCTTTAAGTCTTCCGTGAGATACTTCATTAAGATGTTGGCGGAGCTTGTTCGTTTTATAAAACCACCCAATTACAATACACTCAACAAGCACAATAGGGATCAAACCGAAATGTTCGAGGAAATGGTCAGCAATATCCAACCAGTAAAGTCCTGCCCCAAAGGTGAAGAATATACCGAGTAAAAGACCTGTTCCAGAAGCTATAAAATTAGCGGTACGGTGTTTGATGCCGAACTTGTCTTCCAAACTTGCTGCAAAAGCTTCAACCAGGGAGAAGGCAGAATCGATCGCTAGGGTCATGAGCATGAGAAAGAACAGGACGCCAAATACTTGGGCAAATGGTAGGTGAGAGATCACTTCGGGATAGGTGCAGAATGTGAGTCCAGGACCTCCTTTGAGTACCTGTTCAATAGGTAAACCTTTTATATCTGCATAGTAACCAAGCGTTCCAAATACTGCGAAACCGCCGACAAATGCTGTGAGAGCATCTGATATACCTATAATATAAGCACTTCCCAGAATGTCACTATTCTTTGGCAGAAAACTTGCATAGGCGATCATGATTCCAAAACCAATCGATACGGAATAGAATATCTGCCCGAACGCAGCCATCCAAACAGAAGGTTCAAGTAACTTAACAAAGACTGGTTTTATGTAGTAAATGATACCAATACCTGCTCCAGGCAGAGTTACACCTCGAATTACAAAAACTATGAGTAGTATCCAAGGTAACACAACCGTGGCATACACTACTTTACCGACTGTTTTGGCACCTTTCCAGATCGAGAACATAATGAGTATCCAGCAAATAACGAGTCCGATGAGAATAAGTGGATTGATCGAGCCAAGCTGAAAAGGACTATCAGTGAGTTTGAGAAAGTCCTTATAAAAGAAATTAACAGGATTGCTTCCCCATTTATGACTCACAGAAAAGATCCCATAGAGTAAACTCCACGCCATTACCACCGCGTAATAAGTTACTATTCCGAAGCCAACCAATACTGCCCACCAACCCAGGAATTCGAATTTCTTTTTCACTTTTTTAAAAGTACCTGGGGCAGCAAGTCCAAACTTATGACCGAGACTTATCTCGAGCAGCAGGACGGGTATTCCGGCAACGAAAAGTGCAATGAAATATGCAATAAGAAATGCACCACCTCCGTTTTCATAGCACTTGAAAGGAAATCGCCATAGGTTGCCAAGTCCTATTGCCGAACCAATCGAAGCTAAAATAAATGCCCGTTTACTGGACCAGAGTTCTCTAAACGCCATGTGGTACTCCTTCTATTTCTTAGTTTTTGCTCTAAAAGCAAAGTAATTTTTAAAAATATATGATATCAGCTTGAGATCTGGATCACTTCGGGTTTTACGCCTTTGAATCGGGGCATACTCATGCCAACGTTTGCATTGATATAGGTCGGGTCGCACACTAAATATTTTGCCCCATTGAAGATCACATAGTCTCCACTTACTCCAGGAACCTTAACTGCTGTGGCAATATGCCCAGGATAATCGAGTCCGATCACATCGAGATCTAGTAGTTTATGCACTAAATAGGCAAATATGATTGAGCGGTCTTCACAATCCGAATAGGGATAATAGAGTGTTTCTTCTGCAAAAAGGGCTTTCTCTTTTCCGAATTGTTGTTGATCGGTCTTATATTCAAAAGCAGTCTGAACAAATCTGAGTAGGATATTCAGGGCTTCTGCTTTGGTTTTTCCCTGCAGTATCGGCTTGAGTTGTGTGACTAGTGACGCATAAGATTGATCCATCAGTGGGGTTCTGAAATATACTGTATATGAGGTATGCGGATAGGTCTGCAGGAAATCCACCACATTTTTGTTGTAAGTATATGTGATTGTGTAGGTTTTCGCACCATAGCTGAATTTCACCTGTCGGTCTTCATCTCCCCAGAGCACAGGTAAGGTGCTCAGGTCGAGTTTGATAAGCTTGTCAGCGCCCGGGTAATTTCCCTGATATGTGTACATTGAACCGAGTTTTGGCTCTGAACCATCGAACATCAGGACATAATATTTGTCATTACCAATGGTGAAGTAGGGTGCGCCAAAAATGCTGTTTTTACTTGGAATGAGCAGGTACACATCAGTTCCAGAATAGCCGACCTTACAATCATATCCTGATTTGTTCAACATAAACCAGGTGAAGAGTCGGGCATCGGTCTCATTTCCTCCGTTGATTGTTTTGCCTGCTTTATATACCAGAACACAGTAGCCCCAGTCATTAAGTGAAAGGTTTTTTTTGTACTCTTCTAATGCTTCGAGTGTGCTTTCGTATTTTGCATTGCTGATCTTTTTCCAGTACTCAGCGATACTGTTTTCAGATGCTTTACCACCCAGTGAAACTTTTAATGAACTCTTATCGGGCAACTCGACAGGAACTTCAAAGAAATTTGCCTTGATGGTGATGCTTTCCGATTTACTCGGCTGGCTGTAGGTATCCTGAATCTCCACCTGTTTCTCAACCTTTTGGAATTCCTTAGTTGTTGGTTTTGGTTTAAGGAATTCAGCTGGTGATTTGAATTTGGTTTGAACTTCAGGAATATCTATTTCATCAACGAAGTGATCTTTTTCCTTTTCGGTAGTCTGTAATGGCTGTGGCTCTGCTTTTGGCAATGCAGTGGGTTTTGGAGTATCATCAACCTTCAAGCCCTGGAAAACCTGAAATTGTTCCCAGTCTTCCTCAAGGAATTTCATGAACTGTCTATCCTGCTCACTTTTGTAATCTTCGATCTTTTGCTGTTCCTGCTTGAGCCATTCCTCATAATCGGACTGAGCAAGAAGCACAAATGCTTGTGATAAAAAGACCAGAAGTACAATTATAATTCTTATTATTTTTTTCATAGCCACACTCCATAATTTTTTTAATCATTAAGAATGAGGTTTACAAAGGTCTAAATTTATGGCAAGAAAAAAATGAAAGAACATATCTATTTTAACAGATTATAATATAAATTTCAGATAATTTTCTTTATTAATAATATGAGTTAATGAGCCTGGATAGGTTTTTACCAATTTCAATGGAATGCTTGCTTGTTTCTTATTCCATTTAATTTCATATGCAGTGACATCTTCATCTTTCTCTTCGATAAGATCGATTTCCGCTCCATCATAAGTTCGCCAAAAATAGGAAGAGAGGAAATCGTGATTATATTCATGAATTTTGTTTCGCTCGGAAATAATATAATTTTCCCATAACTGTCCCACATCATCTCTGAGGGATAATGGTTTGTAATTATTGATGATAGCATTACGTATTCCGATGTCATAAAAATAGTACCTGCAATTTTTTGAGATGACTTTTCGCATATTTCTGGAGAATCCTGTTCTCTTAAAAACAACAAACACTTTTTCAAGAAGATCAAGATATTTTTCAATGGTATTTTTGCTCAAACCAAGTTGGACTCCAAGTTCATTATAGGAAACTTCTTTACCGAGTTGGTAAGCTATTAGCCTTAGAATTTTAACCAGTTTGTCCGAATTCCGTATATTTTCTAACTCAAGTATATCTTTGAAGAGGTAAGAATTGATGAGTTCTTTTAAATATTCCTGGCGGTTATGATTATCCGTCATAAGTACTACTTCCGGATAACTTCCGTAAATCAGTCTCGTTTCCAAGTGTGCTTTAATTTCATGAGGTTTTTCTATTGTAGAAATTTCTTTTTCTGCAAGAGGGGATTGTCTAATATGATACTGCCTTCCCGTGAGTGGCTCTCCAACCTGCTTCGATAGGTCGAAATAAGAGGAGCCAGAAGTAATAACTTTTATATCGGGGATGTTGTCCACAATCAATTTTAAATTGAGACCAACATGATGGATATACTGTGCTTCGTCGATAATAAGGATTTTATTATTCCCAATGAATTCTTTGAGTTTTTCTATGGATTGGCTTGAAAGATATTCTTGTACATGAATGTCATCACCGGTAACAAAAAGATATTTAGGACTCCCATTCAGATATTTTGTGATATATTGTTTAAGTAGTGTCGTCTTTCCTAATCGCCGTGCACCATATAACACTATGACCTTACCCAATTGTACGAGTGTGTGAAGATTATGTAAATTTATTTGTTGAATATACATGGTAAACCTCGCAGTAATTTAAGTTGATTACTACAAATAAAAGAAAATCTGTTAACATATTGACAAAATTACGCCCAATATTGTCAATTCGCTGACAAAATTACGAGTTTGAGTTTGTTAGAAAAATTATCAAATACGTTAATGAGTAATGTTTCTGTATCACCTTTGTAACAATAATCCCTTTTCTCACCGAGCTTGACAGGGAAATCCTCGAATAATAATGTATTCCACTTTTTATTTAAGGATTGTAATATCTATGAAGAAAAATATTATAATAAAAGGGGCATCCGAGCACAACCTGAAGAATATCGATGTGACGCTTCCCCGCAATAAATTGATCGTTTTCACTGGCGTAAGTGGATCGGGAAAATCTTCACTTGCCTTCGACACGCTCTACGCAGAGGGACAACGAAGATATATCGAATCGCTTTCATCTTATGCGCGTCAGTTCCTGGGGCAGATGGAGAAACCGAAGGTCGATTATATCGAGGGACTCTCTCCTGCAGTTTCTATTGAGCAGAAAGCTGCCAGCCACAATCCGCGTTCTACAGTTGGAACAGTCACAGAAATCTATGACTACCTGCGCGTACTCTATGCGCGAGTGGGCACACAATATTGTTACCAGTGTGGAGAACCGGTATCTTCACAAACATTAGACCAGATGGTAAATACATTACTAGAACTCGAAGAAGGAACAAAGATACAGATCATGGCTCCGCTTGTCCGGGAAAGAAAGGGTGAGCATAAAGATGTGTTTGCACGTATCAAGCGTGAAGGATTTGTGCGAATGCGAGTCAACGGAGTTGTTCATGATGTGAATGATACGATCAAACTCGATAAGAAAAGTAAACACAATATCGAAGTTATCGTAGACAGAGTTGTAATCAAAAAAGGTATTGAAGGTAGACTAGCAGACTCGATGGAAATCGCACTGGATCTCACAGATGGAGTTGTCATGATAGACTATCCTGAACTAGATAAAACAGAACTTTACAGTATTCAGAATGCCTGTCCAACCTGCAATATCAGCTATCCCAAACTTACTCCTCAGATGTTTTCATTCAACAGTCCGCTGGGTATGTGTGGGACGTGCAATGGGCTGGGTACGCGTATGGAGCTTGATGAGGATAAATTAGTTCCCGATAAAACAAGATCTATTTTGGACGGCGCAGTGGTGTATTGGGGTTCCCTTCAGGAAAAACGGCGCTCCTGGCGTTATAAGATACTCAGACAGCTTGCAGATGAGTTTAGATTTTCACTCAATACGCCGTGGAAAGAACTTTCCGAAGAAGCACGAGATGTGATCTTATACGGATCACGTGGAAAAAAATTTAGGATTGACTGGGATATGGAAACAAGTTCAGGGCACTACATGACCCAGTTTGAAGGATTGATACCCACCATCAAAAGACGGTTCAGAGAAACAAAATCTGAAGATATGCGCAGGATGTATTTGGGATATTATAGTGAAAAACCATGTGCAGGTTGCAATGGTTCCAAGCTCAGGATCGAAAGCAGATATGTGAGAATCCATAATAAGTCCATCGTGGAACTTTCGAAATTGTCAGTCAAAGATGCGTATGATTTTGTGTCCCGGCTGAAACTTTCTGGGAATAAAAAAATAATTGCTGATGAGCTTGTTAAGGAGATAAAGGCACGTCTGCAATTCATGCTAAATGTTGGGTTGCATTATCTCGCATTAGATAGAAGCGCTCCGACACTCTCGGGAGGGGAGTCTGAAAGAATTCGTCTTGCCAGCCAGATAGGAAGTGGGCTTGTGGGCGTGATGTATATACTTGATGAGCCAACTATAGGACTTCATCAAAGAGATAATAGAAAACTAATCGATATGTTGGTCGGGCTAAGGACTATTGGTAATACGGTCATCGTGGTTGAACATGATGCAGAGATGATAAAAGAAGCCGATCATGTGCTGGACTTTGGTCCCCTTGGTGGTGTGTATGGTGGAGAAGTTGTGGCACAAGGATCATTGGATGATATTATTAATAATGAAAAATCTCTCACAGGAAAGTATCTTTCAGGAAAAATGAAGATTCCAGAACCGAAATACTACAGAGCAAAAAAGAGGGGATATATCACCCTGAAAGGAGTGACTCAGAACAATTTGAAAAACATCGATGTGACCATACCTCTCGGGGTGCTGACCTGTGTAACGGGGGTATCTGGATCCGGGAAAAGCTCCCTTGTGAACCAGACACTCTATCCTGTTATTGCAAACAGATTATATCATAGTACACACACCGAAGGGAAATATGATTCGATTGAGAATTTGGAAAGTATAGATAAGATCATCAATATAACGCAGGATCCAATAGGGAGAACACCCCGATCAAATCCGGCAACCTACACGAAGCTTTTTGACGATATTAGAAAGATCTTTGCAGAAACAACTGCCGCAAAAGTGAGAGGGTACAAGCCGGGACGTTTCAGCTTTAATGTGCCAGGTGGGCGCTGTGAAGCATGTAATGGAAATGGTGTGAAACAGATAGAGATGCACTTTCTTGCAGATGTGTTTGTGACATGTGAAGTATGTAAGGGTAAGCGTTTTAATAAGGAAACACTCCAGATCAAATACAAGGATAAAAATATACACGATGTGCTGAATATGGATGTTCAGGAAGCACTTAGATTTTTTGAGAACATACCCTCAATTCACAGAAAGCTGAAAACCCTTTCTGATGTCGGCTTGGATTATATTAAACTTGGACAACCCTCACCAACTCTTTCCGGAGGTGAAGCACAGCGTGTCAAACTCTCACGGGAGCTCAGTAAGACCAGTACTGGCAACACGCTTTATATTCTGGATGAGCCCACAACAGGTTTGCATTTTCACGATATCAAGAAACTCATATCTGTCCTTAACAAATTGGTAGAAAAAGGCAATACAATTGTTGTGATCGAACATAATCTGGATGTGATAAAGTGTGCTGATTTTGTCATAGATCTTGGACCTGAAGGGGGAGACGAAGGCGGTGAAGTTGTTGCTTACGGTACACCCTACCAGTTAGCAAAAATCAAGAAATCCTATACAGGATTGTTTCTCAAGAAGCTTTTTGGGCAATCATGTAAGACTAACCTTGATGTCTAACATTTTTATTATCTTTTTTTATAAAATTTTTCATTGTTTCAAAGGGTCTTTTACCCATGTTTCTGTACCCTCTATGAGGACGTTCATAATTGTAGT
>DRBZ01000097.1 GCA_011043895.1 Candidatus Cloacimonadota bacterium | reverse complement strand
TTATCATCGTAAACTCTCAGCTTTTTGCACTTCTCTGCATTTTTTTTGGGAGTTTTGTACCTACACAAATACTCGTAGTCAAGTTATTCGTCAGCATTTGAGATGTTTTTCAGGGGAGATTAATTATAAGGAGTTAGATAATTTACTATTACATTGTTTGGATTGAATATACCTTAAATTAAGAATTTAGAATTATGCCTATTGCATTATTTGGGATTAAACACAAAAAAGGAGCACCCGAAAGTGCTCCAAGCCCTCAATAATTACGGTTTTCGTTTATTTTATCGTTTTAACGTGCAGGAATACATCTTTTCCGTTCACGTTCCATCGAGTCATTTTTTCTGAAGTGTCGGTACTCTTTATATCCAGTGCTAGCGTTTCGCTCTTGATATAATCAGCGAATTTCTCAAAGGTATGTTTTATGTCGTCTGACTCAGTATAGTAGAAGATCTCAATTCGATCCATAATATCAAAATCATGTTCTTTACGCATGAATTGTATTTTATTTACAAGTTCACGGGCATTACCTTCGAGAAGAAGTTCATCGTCCAGAGTGGTGTCCAGGGCTACAAACACTTCTCCTTCTTCACCATACACAAAGCCCTCTTTGCTTTGAGTCTCGATCTGAAGGCTTTCCTCTGTAAGCTTAACTTCGACAGTATCCACATCAAGATGATATGCGCCCTCATTCCTGAGTATCTCCATAAGATGATTGGCATCAATGCTTTGCAGCGCCTGTACAATATGCGACATGTGTTTTCCGTATTTTGGTCCAAGAACTTTGAAATCCGGTTTCACTTCATAATCGAAGAATCTGGTTTTATCTTTCACAAACTCAATTTCATGTATGTTGATCTCTTCGACAATAAGTGCTTTCATGCGTTCAACCACATTCTTAAGTTCTTCTGAAACATACAGAGTTCTCAAGGGCTGGCGTATCTTTATCTGAACTTCATTTCTTGCTGCACGGGCAAGAGTCACTATGTCGATGATATTCTGCATTTCTTTCTCAAGCTTCGGAAGTATCAATGCTTCTTCCGCCTTGGGGTAATTCTCCAGATGCACACTCTCACCAGCTGTAAGAGACTGGTATATTTCTTCGGATATATATGGCGCATAAGGAGCGCAGAGTTTTGAAATAGCAAGTAAAGCTTCATAGAGCGTCAAATAAGCAGCGACTTTATCATTCTCCATACCGGATGCCCACACACGCTTTCGAATACGGCGCACATACCAGTTACTCACATCATTTATCACGAAGTTCTGGATCAGACGAACTGCTCTTGTAAGGTCATATTTCTCGTTATGCTCAACAACCTTCCGAATCACAGAATTCAGGCGTGAGATTATCCAACGATCGAGTTCAGGTCGATCTTCAGGTGCAATTTCATGATCATCATAGTTGAATGCATCAATATTGCCGTAGGTTGCAAAGAAAGAAGCGACGTTCTTCAATGTTCCAATGAATTTATTATTCACCTCAAGTACACCTTCTTCGTCAAAGCGTGTTGGTATCCAGGGTGGGCTAACAGACAGCATATACCAGCGCGTGGCATCCGCCCCATATTTGCCCAATATCTTGAACACGTCTACTGCATTGCCTTTGGACTTACTCATTTTCTTTCCATGTTTATCCAGCACAAGCTCGTTCACAAGGCAGCTTTTATAGGACGATTGCCCCTTTATAAAAGTTGCGATCGCCAGCATTGTATAGAACCAACCTCTTGTCTGGTCGATACCTTCAGCAATGAAATCAGCGGGGAAAAGTTCCGAGTCGAATATGTCCTCTTTTTCAAAAGGATAGTGCCATTGTCCGAAAGGCATCGAGCCGGAATCGAACCAGCAATCTATTACTTCGGGAGTTCTGTGCATGTCTCCCCCACAATCAGGACAGGTAAATACAACATCATCAACATAGGGTCTGTGCAATTCTATGCCGTCCGGTACTGGTGACCCGTCTTTGAGTTTACCTTTCTCTTGTAGCTCTTTTATCGAACCTGCAGAATCCTGCTTGCCGCATTTTTCGCATATCCAGATATTAAGCGGGGTACCCCAGTAACGATCTCTGCTTATAGCCCAGTCGATATTATTCTCAAGCCAGTCTCCAAAACGCCCTTCTCCAACATACGGTGGATACCATTGAATCTTTTTATTATTATCGATCATCTGATCGTTGTAGGCAGTTGTTCTGATATACCATGACTTTCGTGCAAAATATATGAGTGGACTATCACAACGCCAGCAGAAAGGATAGGTGTGCTGCATCTGTGTGCGGAAATAGAGCATGCCGCGCATGTTGAGATCTTTTATGATTCCCTTGTCTGCATCTTTGATGAACTCACCTGCCCAATCGGTTATCTCGCCGGTGAATTTTCCTTCTTCATCTACGGGACGCATGAAGGGAAGATCATATTCCTTGCCGATAGCAAAGTCTTCTTCGCCGAATGCTGGTGCTGTATGGACTATGCCGGTACCATCTTCAAGGGTAACGTAATCTCCAAGTGCAACATAGAACGCTTTTTCTTTGGGTTTTATAAATGGGAAAAGCTGCTCATATTCTTTATATTCGAGCACCTTTCCTTTGTACTCATCAATGATCTTATACTCCTCTTTGAGTACATCGAGACGAGCCTTTGCAAGAATGAGATATTCATTTTCTGTTTTGACTTTCACATAATCATAATCTGGATGCACGACCAGTGCAACATTCGATATCAATGTCCACGGGGTGGTTGTCCATGCAAGAAAATAGGTATCTTCTTCATTTTTGACTTTGAATCGTATGTAAACTGAGGGATCTTCCACTTCCCGATATCCCTGAGCAACTTCATGGTCGGAGAGGGGGGTTCCGCAACTCGGACAGAAGGGTACGATCTTCTTATCCACGTAGATCATATCTTTTTGCCAGAACTGGTTCAAAATCCACCAAACGGTTTCAATATAATCATTCGTAAGTGTTATGTATGGATCATCGAGATCCAGCCAGTAACCGAGAAGGTTTGTCATTTCCCGCCACTCCTTCTCATACGTAAAGACAGATTCGCGGCATTTCTTATTGAACTTCTCGATACCGTATTCTTCGATCTCTTTCTTTACCGAAAAACCAAGCTGTTTCTGCACTTCGATCTCAACCGGCAAGCCATGAGTATCCCACCCGGCTTTTCTACGAACCTGATAGCCTTGCATGGTTTTATAACGACATACCACATCCTTAAGGGTTCTACTGATCGCGTGGTGAATACCTGGCATTCCGTTCGCTGTTGGAGGTCCTTCATAGAATATATACTTTGGAGCACCTTCCCGAAAGTCCTCACTTTTGCGTGGGATCTTGTGCTTGAGCCAGTATTCCCGTATTGGTTTTTCAAACTCAGCAGGCTTTGCTTTTACATCGATTTTCTTGAACATAGTACAACCCCATGTTATTTATTATGGATACAAAAAAACCGCCACAGGTTGCCCCGTCGCGGCTTGATAATTTCTTCATCAGAACCGGCAGGGCGGTGAATTAATAATTATAATACCAATAATTTTTTCAATATCCATTTTCATAAATCAGAAAAATTTTTCACCTTGAGTTCATGTCAAGAATTTCCAGTCTTTCGACGTTCTTTAGCCAATCATATCTTCTATCGTACTGGAAACAGTCGGGAAAGCCCAGACCATTTCTCTGAGATCAATGACTGTAAGATTGTTTCGGATGGCAAGTGCAAATATATTTATTACCTCATCCACATGATGCCCACAGAGGTGTGCGCCCAAAATATGGTCTGTTTTCTTATCAATAATAATCTTATAGCCAGAATAATGAAGCGCAAGACGCTTGGTTGTATAAGAATCTGACGTATCCGAATAATTTATAATTACATCATAGCCCTGTTCCTCAGCTTCCCGTTCATTCAAACCACATGCTGCAAGTAGCGGAAGTGTAAAAGCTACGCTGGGAATCCCTTTATAGTCCGGCTTTGCATAGTTTCCATTTAAAATGTTCTGCACCACGATCTTGTGTTCCAGGTCGCCCACAGGTGTGAGTGCCATACTTTTCACATTTACATCTCCAGCAATGTAGACTGCGTGATTTGATACACTTTGAAGATATTCATTTATCTTTATCTCGAATCCATCATATTCGACATTCCCTTTTTCCAGGTAAAGATTGTCTATATAGGGAACACGTCCAGCACCATTAACAACTACATTTGCTTTGAACTTTCCGTGATTGGTTTCAACAAGGTAGTAATTATCTTCCTTTTTAATTTTTCTTGTTTCGGTATCACATCTCAATTCTATGCCGATCTCTTTCGATCGCTTGAGCATCAATCTCACCAAATCCTGATCAAAATTTCTTAAAGGTTTTGCTGAGTTCTCCAGAATGGTAACTTTAGCTCCAGCACGAGCCATGATATGAGCAGATTCAAATGAAATGTAGCCACCGCCAATAAAAATAATGTGCTCTGGTAGTTTCTTTAACCCAAAGAATTCATCGCTGGTTATCAGGTATTCAGCTCCAGGAAAAGTTAACGTGCGTGGGCGTGATCCAGAGGCGATAATAATCTTCTCTGCATAGATCTTTTGCTTGTTTATCTGAAGCTCGTGCTCTCCGGCAAATTGTGCAATTCCATGATACATGTCTATGCCCAGATCTTTGTATTTGATCTCCCGTTCTGATGGAATTGTCTCTGTAAATCTGAGCATATAGTAATGGAGCTCATGCCAGTTGATTGAAAGCTCTCCTTCCATTCCTTTATGAAAATAACTGGTTGCACGTTCAAATGCCTCTGATGCACCTGCAAGTACTTTTTTGGGATTACACCCATAGAGCGCACAGGTGCCGCCGTATGGTCGCTGGTCAACTATGCCAATCGAATATCCTTCTTTTTTCAAATCCTGTGCGATTAAACTTCCGGCAATGCCGGTTCCTATACAAAACGCATCATATTTTTTCATTATAGCCATCCTTATTCTGAGCCAGTACTGAAGGCTCCTTGGTCTGAAAGATTTTTTAACGCATTCTCAAGCTCCTGAAGCGCTCGTGCGGCATCATTATAGCGCTTATCACCAAGAGATTTAATATAATTATCAAAAGCGTTGCTTGCCTGCTGAATTTTTTCCTCGATCGTAAAAACATTTCCCACCTCTTTCTCTGAAATGATATCTGCGGTCTGCTTCTCGAAGAGCCCCTGCAGCGCTTTATCAAAGGTCTCCGCATAACTCAATTCATCTCCGTGCATAATTGCGACCAGTCTCAGTTCGGGGTATGCAGCAGTATCTGATTGAAGATAGATCGGCTCAACGTAGATGATTGTGTTCTCAACAGGTATGGCGAGCACATTCCCGCGTATAACGCTCGAACCGCGCTGATCCCATAATGTGAGCTGACCAGAGAGAAAAGAATCCTGATCTATCTTGGTTTCTACCTGCTGAGGTCCGAGAATGCGTTTCTCCTTTGGAAATTTATAAGCAATTAATCTACCATAATTTTCTCCATCGCACATACCAGCAATCCATCCAATAAGCACCTGCCGTTTTTTGGGAGTAAAGGGCAAAATCATTACAAATTCCTGATCATTGGTCTCGGGGATTTCCCACATGATATAATAGGGCTCAACCGGTTGCACGCTATTGTAGTATTTCTCCGTTGCACGTATCCACAAATCTTCCTGATTATAGAAAACAGCGGGATCATTCATGTGGTACTTTGCATACACAAGCCCCTGTATCAGCAGCATTTTGCCAGGATAGCGAACGTGCTTCTGCATAGAAACAGGCATCTCTGTTTTGGTTTTAAACATATCTGGAAATATTTTACTCCACACTTGAATGATCGGATCTTCTTCATCGTAAATATAGAAATCTGTTGTTCCATTATATGCATCAATCACGATCTTTACCGAGTTTCTAATATAATTGATGTTCCTCAGCGAATTTGCCACAAGGTTCTGGATAGACCTGATATTTCTTTTCTCAATCATTTGACTTGAGCGGTATGGTTCACTATAAGGATAGTAACCGGATGTGGTATAGGCGTCTATGACCCAGAAGAGTTTTCCATCATTGAGAACCACGTAGGGATCGTCGTCGAATTCCAGAAATGGTGCAAGGGTTCTGACTCTATCTTTTATCTGCCGGTGGAACATGATCCTACTATTCTTGGTTGGATAACCTGAGAGCAGCAACCTGGTCCCGTCGAACTTCCATCCATACAGGAACTTTCGCCAGAAGTTAGATATCTGAACACCACCTGTTCCGGCATAATGAGTATAAACATTTTCTTCACCCTTGGGAAAATCAAATTCAGGTTCCTCCGAGTTTACTATCACATGCCCGGATGTGAGTTCTCCATAATACAGCTGAGGAACTTTCACCTCAAGCTCGGGAAATTCGCTTACAGGTGGAATATTTTTTATAAGAAGGTTGGGTAACCCTTGTGGTGTGAACTCACTCACATTCGTAAGTGTAATGCCATAACCATGAGTATATTTGAATCTTCTGTTAACAAAGGTTTGGCTCTGTGTAGGAAGGTTTGAGAACAGAAGCTCGCGCGCAGAAACCATTACCTGTCTATATGAATTGTCTAAAGTATATCGATCAATATCAACATCTACAAACTCATAATATAGTCGAATTTCCTGAAACTGTTTATAAACAGCATCCAATGCTCGCCAATCCCAGAGACGAATGTTCTTGAAAATGTTCTCGTTCTTACTTACCATTTCAGGGGTAAATTCGTCTCCTACAGGAAATTCTCTTTCTTCCACAACATCCAGCCTGAAGCCCATGCGTGTAAATTCAATATTATTAGCAATGTAGGGTTTTTCCATTGTTATCTCATTGGGCTCGACACGTAGCCACTGGAACAGACGCGGAACTGCTTCAAGAGCAAGGATCCACACTACAACAAGTATTATCCCGAGCATAATGATCGGAGAGAGTCTTCTCCGGGCTCCAAATCCCTCTCCCTTACTAAGCTTATTTTGCAGAATCTTTCTCAGCTGAGGAACAATAAGGAACAGGGCTGCAATAATCGTAATGATAACAACAAAAGAATATGCAGGAAACCGAAGGTGAACATCAGTCCATCCGGGACCATGTACCGCACCCCAAGATGAATACATCAGATGATACCTTTCGAGTAGTTTGCCAAATGCGAGTGCTAATACTACAATACCTGCATTAAAGTAGATGGCTCCATAACCGGGCTTGCTATCTTCATCAATATCAACACCTTGCAGTTCCTTTACTTTAACTTGTCCCCGTTCAAAGGTGAATAACTTTGAGACAACCAAGGTGAACAGAGAGATGATTGAGAGAATCATCAGCATCGTATACAGCGAATCATAAAACGGAAGTTTAAAAAGGTAAAATCCAGTGTTCATTCCAATAATTGGATCGGTTACATTAGTGGAGATGGCATGGAAGAATTTTAGAAAAACTGCCCAATTTGCGTATCCCCAATTCGCGCCAATGAATCCAGCTACAACACAGGCAATGATTCGAAGAAATTTTCTCTTTTTACCCATCGCAAGGGTAAAGATAAATACGTAGAGTAATCCGATTATTGCACCGATCAATGAACTAAAGAATTTAGATAACACCACACTCCAGAATCTGCTGCCATATCCGAGATTCTGGAACCATAGCATTTCACCCCAGAAGCCGAGAAGCCAGAAAAAGAACAGGGTAAGTGCTGCAAACAGGAGACCAGGCAGACTGATTCCCTTTTTCTTGCTTTTAACTCCGCACCGCACGATCAATCCTGCGACAATTAAAAGAATTATAAGTAAAACTGTGTACATATTTCTCCTTGATTTAAACTGTTAATGTTGATATATACAGCAGGTCTATTTTCATTATAATGAGAAATTGAAGGTGTTGTGATTTTTGTAAAGAAAAAATTTGGCTTTTCTATTCGGTACGAAAAACTTCTTTCCCTCTAATAAAAACCTTCTCAATATATTTCTCTGCTCCACCGTAGATCATTCTGGCGATTATGTTTTCTGGTTCGTTGAAAAAATCTTCATTGCACGGATTGAGTTTCTGGTAATCAATGACCGAGAAATCTGCGCTTTTCCCAACATCCAGGCTTCCAATTTCATCTTCCAAGCTGAGTGCCTTTGCACCTCCAAGTGTAGCAAGATAGAATGCTTCGATAGAAGAAAGTGGACTATACTCTTTTTCGGGATGGAGGAATTTTATCATTTTAGAAGACTCGATCGCCTCTCTCATTTCCGAGAACATAGAGAGACTATACCCTGCTCCGACATCAGAACCTAATCCAATTGATAGTTCTGCTTTTTCTAGTTTCCGAAAGGGCATTATTCCACTCTGTAGAAATCTGTTTGATGATGGACAGTGGCTGATCTTAGTGCCGGTTCGGTTCAAGGTGTCAATTTCATCAGGATTAAGATAGATGCAGTGTGCCATTATTGTTTTTTCGGTGAGCAGTCCGGCTTTCATATAAATATCTGTATAGTTTTCAAAATCGGAATATATCTTACTTACCATTTCCAGTTCCGCCTTGCTCTCTGCAAGATGAGACTGAATATAGAGATCGTACTTCTGGGCAAGCTTACCAATGCCTTCAAGCAGATCAAAGGAGCATGACAAGGCAAAACGAGGTGTGAGAACATAATGAAGTCTTCCTTTATCCATTCCATCCCATTTTTTTACTATCTCTTCGGAATCTTCGAGAAGTTGTGCACTATTTTTGGTGAGATATTCCGGGGCTTTCTGATCCATCAGCACATTCCCAAGAAAGGCACGAATGCCCACTTTTTCTGCCTGTTCAAATGCTTTATCTGTAGCTTTCTTGTGAATGGTTACATAAGAGACGGTCGTTGTCGTCCCATTTCTCAGAACAGCCTGGAAGAACTCTCTGGCGTATTTCTCAGCTATTTCTGCATTTGCAAATCTTTCTTCTGTGGGAAAAACAATATTGTTCAGCCATTCAAGAAGATTACCTCTATATAATCCGCTAATGGTAAATTGTGGAAGATGGTTATGAATATCTACGAAACCGGGGCAGATCAGTTTGTCAGAAAAATCAAATACTTCTGGATATTGACCGTCAGGTTCTCTGGAATAGATTTCATCTATCTTACCTTCATTGTTTATAACAATGTATCCCGGATCGAGAAATAGAACCTCTTCTTTCGAAATTGGTGATATCAGAGTGCCCTTGATCAATGTTTTCATAGGATTATAACATAATGTATTTCAGAGAAAATGCAACTCCTTCTCATTCGGCTTTTTCGCTTTCAGATTTCTTAATACGGATGATAGTTTCACCGTCCTTGGCAAGCCCTATTTCACGAGCTTTCTTCTCAATGGTTTTGGGATCCTGGCTTACGAGCTTCTGCTTCTCTACCTCAAGTAACTGCCGCTGTTCTTTGAGTATCTCAATTTGCTCTACCTTCTGGTTCATCACGAACTTGTTTTTCAGGATCTTTATGAGGCTATACTTATAGAAAAACAAGAACCATACTATCCCGAGGAACAAAATTATTAGAAAAAAAACCATGCTATGATTACGGTTCTTTTTCCTTCGATGGGTTTTCATGACCCTATTTTGTGAATTGAGCAAAGAGTTCCTTGCCTGGAAAACGTGCATGTTTTCCTAACTCTTCCTCGATTCTTAGAAGTTGATTATATTTTGCTATTCGTTCTGAGCGTGAGGTCGAACCTGTTTTTATTTGTCCATTATTAACTGCAACGGCAAGGTCGGCAATGAAAGTATCACAGGTTTCTCCTGAACGGTGTGAGACTACACACGTATAGCCAGCGCTTTTTGCTCTTTCTATCGTATCAAGCGTCTCGGTGACAGTTCCAATCTGATTGAGTTTAATGAGAATAGAATTTGCAGTTCCTTCTTTGATTCCTCTGTTTAATCGATCAATATTAGTAACAAAAATGTCATCACCAACGATTTGTATTTGATCTCCCAAAGCTTCATTAAGTATTTTCCAGCCCTTCCAGTCATTTTCATCAAGTCCATCTTCCAGAGACACAATAGGGTAATTTTTCGCCCACGCTTGATAGATACCGACCATTTCGGTGCTGGTGAGTTTTTCTGTTTTTCCCACATTGAAAATATATCTGCCATTGCTGAAAAATGACGATGCTGCCGGATCCAAAGCTATTGAAATATCTTCTCCGGGACGATAACCAGCGGCTTCGATCGCTTTGAGAATAAATTTTAGTGCATCCTCATTTGAATCAAGATTCGGTGCAAATCCTCCTTCATCACCTACAGCAGTGCTATAACCTGATGTTTGCAGAATTTTTTTTAATGAATGAAAGGTCTCTGCTGCCATCTGTAGTGCATGAGAAAAAGTATCCGCTCCAAGTGGCATTATCATGAACTCTTGTACATCAACATTATTGTCTGCATGTTTACCGCCATTGAGCACATTCAGCATTGGAACAGGAAGTGTTTTTGCATTAGTTCCACCAAGATATCTATAAAGAGGTAGTTCCAATTCCATCGCTGTAGCTCTTGCTACTGCCATGGACACACCCAGAATTGCATTGGCACCGAGTTTTCTCTTGTTGTCGGTTCCATCTAAATCGCACATGATGCTATCAACCTCAACCTGCCTATCGCTCTCAATACCAAGAAGTTCTGGTGTAATGATCTCGTTTATATTCTTAACAGCATTCATCACACCTTTTCCACCATATCTTTCGTTATCTTCATCCCGAAGTTCCACTGCTTCGTATTCACCGGTAGATGCTCCGGAAGGTACGGCTGCCCGTCCCCAGAAACCAGATTCTAGTATAACATCAACCTCAACGGTTGGATTCCCTCGTGAGTCTAGGATTTCCCTGGCAAAAATTCCTTCAATTTGTGACATTTACGCTCCTATGTTACTTCTTAAGTACATAATCGACTTTCTGGCCGTTGATATATAAGAATTTTGGTTTTCTGGGATAATCTTTCTTTTTAATTTTATCGGAATCGCCTTCTTCTTCCATACGCCAGACTTCCCAGCGTTCATCAGATCCATCAACACAGAAAGAAACATCTTTTTCTATGAAATCATCAATCACGAATTGAATACTTTCGAGACTTCCAATTTTCGTTACCGGTACACAGAATTTCTTTGCATCATAGACAAATTTTTCTTCAGTTTCTTTTTTCTTAGCCATTTCAGCTCCTTAATGTTAGATTTTATTAAAATATATCTCTTCCACTAACCTGCAGAGGATATGTCCAATCGTAATATGCGCCTCCTGTATTCGTGCAGTATCATCGTGGGAGACAACGATAGCATGATCGGCAATATTTTTGATAGATCCTCCATTTTTTCCGGCAAGCAGGATAGTTATTATGTTATTGCTTCTGGCAAAATCAATTGCTTTATAAACATTGGGAGAATTCCCGCTGGTGCTGATACCTATCAACACATCTCCTGGCTTTCCAAGCCCCTCAACTTGACGTTTAAAAATTTCTTCAAAACCATAATCGTTCGCACATGCGGTCAGTAGGGACGTGTCTGTGGTTAGGGCTATTGCGGGAAGAGATCGACGGTTGAAATCTCCACGAAATCTCACGATGAATTCCGTGGCTATGTGTTGTGCATCAGCAGCACTTCCGCCATTACCGCATAGCAATATTTTGTTTCCAGACTTAAGCGCTCCAGCCATAATACCTGCGGTCTCTTCGATCTTTGAATAATACAGCGGAAGATCCTGCATCACAGACATGTGCTGTTCAAGGGCTTGATCAAATAATGCTTTTATGTTCATAAGTATCACATTTTTTTTTGTTGAGAAAATCAATCAAGAAATATTTTGCCCAATTTTTGTTACACGAAGGTTCTCTCTCGTGCATATTTGAAAACAATCGCCATGCATGCCATATTCACAAGCAAGCTGCTGCCGCCGTAACTAATAAAGGGGAGGGGAATTCCAACAACGGGAATGATGCCAATATTCATGCCGATATTCACCACAATTTGAAAAACAAAGAGGGAAAAAATTCCCACAAGCACGAGCTTTCTTCTCTTAATTCGTATCTTTCGTATTATTTTTGCAATCCTCCATAATAGTGCCAAGAACAACAGAAGAAGAATCAGACATCCAAAAAAACCTAATTCTTCTCCTATGACCGAAAATATAAAATCTGTATGTTTCTCTGGCAGGAAGTTAAGATTTTTCTGTGTGCCCTGAAGTAATCCTTTACCAAAGATCCCTCCCGAACCAATTGCTATCTTTGATTGTATAATCTGATATCCACTACCAAGCACATCAAACTTAGGATTTATGAACGCAAGGATCCTGTTCCTCTGATAGTCGTGCAATCCCCACCACAGGAAAGGAGTAATCAGAGATATAAAGAAATTTCCAATAAGGATAATGCCCGAGGTAAGAAATGAGATCCTCTTGAGAACTAGCGTGACTAGTAAAAACATATCGAATAAGATCCACGCGATGATGTTAAAGCTTACCACAAGACTGATCAGCGGTGTTATGATAACAAAGAGGGTGAAAAAAGATGCACCTGCAAAATACATCATCGGAAAGGCAACAGCAAAAAACACCAAGGCGCTTCCAAGGTCGGGCTGGATAAGTACAAGAAATGCTGGTGGAATGATCACCAATAAAGTATAAAGAACTATCTTGCCGGATGGTAAATATTGCTTAGATATTATTTTCGCCAGCAATAATATAACTCCGAGTTTTGCAAATTCCGAGGGCTGTATATTTACACTCCCGAAGCTTATCCACCGATGTACCCCCTTTATTGCAGGCAGGAAAAGCACGGCAATCAATGCAAGGAAGATGAGAATGTTATAAGGTACGACCAGAAGTTCGATAATGATATCTGGCATGTAAAGGATGAGAATAAATACTCCACCGCCTAAAACGATCCAGATGAGTTGCTTTACATAATGGTCAGTTAGGAGGACTTTATCTCCAACTTTCTGTACCGATGCACTGTAGAGGGCGAGTTCTCCGAAGATCAGTAGCAGCACCAGTATTATCAGTAGCTTCCAATCAAATTGCGCGGTATAGTCTGTTGCCATTAAATCCAATACTTCCTATCCAGACTGCGATATTGAATCGCCTCGCTTATGTGCGCGGGAGTTATTTCTCTGTTTTCTTCGAGGTCTGCTATTGTTCTGGAAACCTTGAGTATGCGGTCATAAGCCCTTGCAGAAAGTCCAAGCTTCTCAATCGCGATCTTCAATAACTGTTTGCATTCTTGGTTGATTTGGCAGAACTCACGAATGTGTTTAGATTCCATGTCTGCATTAGAGAATATATGCTTGGCTCCTTCAAATCTGATATGCTGTACTCCTCTTGCTTTATCTATTCTCTCCCGGATCACGCTTGATTTTTCTCCTTTTGGATCCCTGGAAAGTTCTTCGTATTTGACTGCTGGCACTTCAACGTGAATATCAATTCTGTCCAGTAATGGTCCAGATATTTTAGAAACATACTTCTGTATCATTGTTGGTGAGCACGTACATGTGTGACCCTCTACATTGCTGCCATAATAACCGCATGGACATGGATTCATTGAGGTAACAAGCATAAAATTGGCGGGGAAGGTTATGGATTGTACTGCGCGGGAAATGGTTACTACCCCGTCCTCCAATGGTTGTCTAAGTACTTCAAGAACCGATTTCTTAAATTCGGGTAACTCGTCCAGAAAAAGCACCCCGTTATGAGCAAGAGAAACTTCGCCAGGTTTCGGATAACTTCCCCCACCTATCAAGGCAACATCACTTATTGTGTGATGAGGAGATCTAAAGGGCCTTACTGCGATTAGCGAATGATCCTGGCTAATCTTTCCTGCTACAGAATGGATCTTTGTCGTTGTAAGGGCTTCATGAAGTGTTAGTTGAGGAAGAATCGTCGGTACTCTTCTTGCCAGCATGGTTTTCCCAGAGCCGGGAGGTCCTATCATCAGGATATTATGTCCTCCGGCGGCTGCGACTTCAAGGGCTCTCTTTACATTGTACTGCCCTTTTACATCAAACATATCGATGGTTTCAGTTTGTTCTTTAGCAAACAATGTTGAGACATCGATATCGGTAGCCCGAATGGTCTCTCTCCCTTCCAAAAAAGCGATTGCCCGAGCAAGCGTTTCGACAGGATAAACCGCAATTCCTTCAACGACTCCAGCCTCTCTTGCATTGTCTTTTGGAACAAGAATTCCTTCCAGTCCGTGCTCTTTGGCAGCAATCGTGATGGGTAAAATTCCTTTGACGGGGCGCACCTCGCCGTTGAGAGAAAGTTCGCCCACCATCCCATAGTTTTCTGTGTCCAGCATGGTTATTTGTTTTAATGATGCGAGAATCCCGATAGCAATGGGTAAGTCAAATCCAACTCCTTCTTTTTTTACGTCAGCAGGGGCAAGGTTGACTGTATATGCGCGGGCTGGTTTCTTATATCCATTATTCTTGATGGCCGCAAAAACCCTATCTTTACTCTCTTTGACGGAGTTTGTGGGCAAGCCGACCATCGTAAAATAGGGCATAGATGTTTGCTTGGTGTCAACTTCAACTTCGATAGGAATTGCATCAATACCCTGAATTGAAAATGATATGATCTTCGTAAACATACGACAAATAGGAAAAATTTGTGCTGATTGGTCAAGATATAACATTGTATATTTTATTTACTCATTCGCTCTCTGTGCTCTCTGTGTGCTCCGCGGTTGATGGACTCGACTATATTCAATAATGAAATGGCACGCCAGAGAGGATTCGAACCTCTGACCCACAGCTTAGAAGGCTGTTGCTCTATCCTGCTGAGCTACTGGCGCGCTTGCAATAAAAAACTGCCTTGCCGGCAGTAAAAATGGTAGCGATGCAGGGACTTGAACCCCGGACACTCGGATTATGATTCCGATGCTCTAACCAACTGAGCTACATCGCCGCGAATTCAAAAAATGGTAGCGGGGGCAGGATTTGAACCTGCGACCTTCAGGTTATGAGCCTGACGAGCTACCAAACTGCTCCACCCCGCGTTAAATGAATCACCAAATATTTCATCGCCATTATCGCTGTCAAGAAAATGACCTATCGATAATTATAGCCTAATAAAATTACTTAAATTTAAATTCGAGATAAGACACTCTCCCGATCCTGATTGTAATCCGCTTAGTAGATTTCAATTATAAATCTAATCTATAACCAACGAAAAGACTAAGTGAAGAACCTGGGATTTTAACACAATCTATAAAGCTATTTGCTCTAAACAATAATTCTGCATATACTTTCTCATTAAATCCCATTCCTAATCCAAGGGCAATAAAACCATAATGATTTGAAAATTGTTCATCTGGATCAAATTTGCTCCAAAAATGCACGTCACCAATTTGCCCAATGAAATATACCCTCCTTGGGCTATTATCAATTCTCGGCACAATCTTGAATAAAAAACATGAAGCTGCTTTAACTACACTCGCCCTGTCTTTCTCTTTGAAATAACCAGGATTGTATCCAGGCCCATAATGAATAACATCTCGATGATACAGTATGAGTTCGAAGTATGCTTCTGCGATATATTGTGTTTTTCTCCTCGATTCTATCTATGGTCCCACAACCTATTCCTGCGGATGCCAGAATATAATGCTCTGGTATTTTTTTTATGTTTTCAATCCCTATTGCAACTTTATTTCCTCTTTTCTTGTCTGTTAGTCGAAGGATTTTATCATCAAAAGATCGCCCCGATCCCGCAAACCAATCTACACCAAACCCAATACCCCCGAGAACCGGATTTATAAATACCAGCAAACCATTGTTGAGAATTGCTGAATTCTTTTTTATTTTTCACCAGGGGTCCCCCAAAAAATTTGGAGGTGATTTCTGTGGATTGCTATAGAT
>DRBZ01000036.1 GCA_011043895.1 Candidatus Cloacimonadota bacterium | reverse complement strand
CATATATTCTCCAACGACAGTTCGCATTAACATAATATCCCCTACAGTTGCTCCTGATTTTGAGAATCCGGTCGAAGTTTTCACAAAGTCGGCGCCAGCTTTTTTTGCGATCAGGCATGCAATGATCTTTTCTTCTTCATTGAGAAGGCATGTTTCGATGATCACTTTAAGAATCGCACTGTTGTCATGACATACTTCAGCAAGTTTTTCGATCTCACCGAGTACAAAATTGTATCCCCCTTGTTTTAGTTCAGCAATATTTATTACCATATCGAGCTCAGTTGCACCTTGTTTAATGGCTTTCTTTGCTTCCTCAATCTTTATATGAGTCAGGTTTGCTCCAAGCGGAAATCCAACTACAGTGCAAACTGTTCTTTTATCCATCTCACGTTTGGAAAGTCGTACATAATAGGGATTAATGCAAACTGATGCAAAGCCATAGGTTCGTGCCTGCTGGCATAGTTCGATTATGGACACACTTGTAGCATCAGATTTAAGATTAGTATGATCAATATAGGGTGCGATATCGAGAGAATTTTTTGGTATTTTAGCTATTGAATAATTATTATTCTTATACCCACAGACTGCACATTGCAGGCACACCTCGTGGTCACCCTTGCATTTACAAGAGGATGATTCATCCAAAGGCCACAGATCCAGAGCGATTGATTTTACATTCATTGTGAATCCTTTTTCTTAAACTTCCTAGTGAATTTTGACTGGAGTTTTTGTTTTTTCTGTCGATGTTGCTGCAAAAGATAATCATCAAAGGACATATGAGATTGAAGACCATTTTCATCAATAAGATCGATTCGGGATGTGAGATAATTATTTTTTGCGACTTCCCACTCCTTATCATTATAAGAAACTTTACTCCCCAGCTCAGGATATTTTTCTGCTTCTTCAGCATAGAATTTCTCTTCATACGCAAGGCAGCAGAGCAGTTTACCGCATAATCCGCATATCTTTGATGAGGTGGCAGAGATATTTTGATCCTTTACCATCTGTAAGTTCACACGTTCGAGATTCATCATATTCAGATTTTTACAACATAGCTCTCTGCCACACGGGCCAATCCCGCCAAGACGTTTGATCTCCTGACGTTCATTGATCTGACGCAGTTCAATTCTTGTTCTAAATATACTAGCAAGCACTTTAAGGAAATCACGGAAATCCACACGTCCCTCAGCCATGAAATAGAAGGTAAGTTTGTTGCCATCGAACTGGTATTCCACGTCCACCAGATTCATTTCAAACGGTTGCTCTTCAAGTGCTTTGATGAATTTATTCTTTGCATCTTGTTCTTTTTCTCGTATGCGTTCTAATTTTTGAATATCCTCAACACTTGCAGGTCTGATGATTTTCCTAATTGAATAATTCTCATGAAGTCCTAATTTATCTCTTTCAAGTGGAAATCGCCCCACACGTCCAAGATCAGCACCTTTTTCTGCTTCAACAATGACATATTGTCCTTTGCGAAGCTCAAGGTCGTTCGTATTTTCGTAATATCGTTTTTCGTCTCGTTTGAAACGAACTTCTACTAAGCCATCCATTATCGTTTCACCTTATGAAATATTTTTCTTGCATGCGAAGAGTCGTCAAAACATTTCTGAAGTAACAATCTTTCAGCATCACTCAAACGAAGATTTCTTCGTTTTTTTACTATCTCTGCAGTTTCAAGCATCTTATGTAATCTCAGGTCACCAAGACGATCTGCTGAACCCATACTGAAACTGGGTATGAATCCGCTGAACAACAATGAAGAGTAAAGATTACATCCAACTCCAATTACCGTGCCTGTGTTAAGAGTGACATTAATACCTGTTTTAGTATGATCACCAAATATACACCCGAAAAACTGCATCTCAGTATTTTTAAAATTATTATTCGGATAAAAATAAACCTTCACCGATTGGTAATTGTTCTTAAGATTGCTGTTGTTTGTATCTGCACCAATATTCACCCATTCCCCAACATAGGAATGCCCGAGGAATCCATCATGCTGCTTATTTGAGTAGGATTGGAAGATTGTATCTTCAACCTCTCCGCCAACTTTACATAATCTGCCAAGGTTGGTTCCTTCATAGATCTTTGCTCCGACATTGACCTGTGATTTCTTCCCAATATATACCGGTCCCTTAATCACAGAATTTGCCATAATATGAGCTTGTTCATCGATCATGATCTGTCCGTCTGATGCATCCAGCACCACTCCGGGTTCAAGTATAACATCCTTCGCTAGGTATATTTTATCTGGATTCACCACATGGAATATTCCATCCTGGATAAGATAATTTGTTTTATCTCTTGAAAAAAGTTCAAAGTCATCTATGAGCTGTTGTGGATTTCTATGAATAAGTTGCCAGATATATTTGATTGGCTGAATGTCAGTTTTTAACTTCTTTATATTAGATAACAAGTTTGTTATATCGTCCAGAATAATATTTCTTGCCTGATTATTTTGAATTTTTGCAGAGATCAGTTCATCATCATAGAATAGTGCTTCACCCAAATCCAACTTGTCAACTTCGTGTTGAACCATCTCATTGTAAAGGAGTAAACCATTTACTAAAAGAGTGTCACCTTTTTCTATTTGATTAATAGAAAAATCTGGATATCGATCTTGATAGAGTTGCTTAATATCTTCTCGAACCAGGAGGGATATTTCTTCAGCAGGATAGTGCTTTGCTATTCTTTTTCTAAAAGAATATACTCCACATCTCAAGTCAAAACTCGCCCTGGTATAGGTTAGTGGAAGAAAATTTTCCCACGTAGTATTCTCAAAAATGCATAGTTTCATAGCGTTCTCCATCAGGATAGATTTTTTTGATATTCATCCAACAACTTTCGTGACATTGTTATCGGGTCGGATTTGTTGTCAAATACAATATCAACACAAGTTTCCATTTTTTTTTCAGGAATTAAATTTGTTTGTATATGAGAGTAAATAGAATCTTGAAGATTACTCAGTATTTCATTTTTTATTCGAACTCTATGTTTCATAATAATTTCAGAACTTTTTTCCTGTTCGTTTTTTAGTTCCATTATCATTTTATACAAGATATCCATGCCAATTTCTTTTGGGGCGACGATCTTAGCAATCGGTCGTAATCGATCCTTGTGCTGATTTATCTGCTGGATCAAATTGAGTTCAGATTCGATCTTATCTACTCCTGGTCGGTCACACTTATTTATCACAAATATGTCGCCAATCTCCATTATACCAGCCTTCATAACCTGCATACTATCTCCTGAACCAGGAGTAAGAACCAGTAGAACCATATCTGCATATTTAACGATCTCGATCTCTGATTGTCCCACACCAACAGTTTCTATGATAATATAGTCACAGCCAAGAGCTGCAAGTACTGTTAATACATCATTGGTAGCAGGTGCGAGCCCACCAAGGTGTCCTCTCGATCCCATGCTGCGAATAAAAACCCGTTCATCAGTTGCATGTTTCTGTAATCTTATTCTGTCGCCAAGTAGTGCTCCTCCGGAAAATGGACTCGTTGGATCTATAGCGACAACTCCAACAGTAGCGTTATAGTGTCTAAACTGTGTGATCAATTTATCTGTAATGGTACTTTTTCCTACACCAGGTGCCCCGGTAATACCTATGATATAACTATTTTTTCTATATGGGTATAATTTAGGAATTATTTCTTCGAGGTATTCCTTGTTTTCAATTAGAGTGATAAGTTTCGCTGCAGCTCTATGGTTACCTTTTGTGCATTGATCAATAAGCGCATCAACCTTCATGGTCTGTATACTATTCGTGTTCCCTCAAAGATTTAAGAATCTTCTCGATATCCAATTTATAATCCACAGTATAAGTGATCTTCACCTGAGAATCATCTTTATCAATGGTTGAATAATAGCACATTCCTTCAATTGTTTCTAATATATATCCCAGAAGTTGTAAATCTTTTTTATCTACATGAACAATCAATTCTTCGGAATTACCATCGAGATATCTTCTTGAGATTTCTTCGATTTTCATTTATTTTCTTTCTTTACTGGAAAGAGTGTGTGTTCAAGTACTTCATCCATCGTATCTACAGGAATAATGTTCAAACCTTTCTGAATTTGCTTTGGCATCTCACTCAATTCTCGTGCATTTTTTCTTGGAATAATCACATTTTTAATCTTAGCTCGTTGTGCTGCAACGAGTTTTTCCTCCAGTCCACCTATCGGAAGTACATCACCCATAAGGGTGATCTCACCAGTCATTGCATGGTCACAATGTACTTTTCTTCCAGATAAAGCTGAGATAATAGCTACTGCGATAGTTATTCCTGCAGAAGGACCATCCTTAGGTATTGCTCCTTCTGGTACATGAACATGAATATCCTTACTTTTGTAGAAATTCTTATCAAGATCAAATCTTTTATAATGAGCTCTAGCATAGCTTAATGCAGCATTTGCGGATTCTTTCATTACATCACCAAGCTGTCCTGTAAGAGATAAATTTCCCTTACCATCTACTGCAACGGCTTCCACCTGCAACAACACTCCACCGATAGATGTCCATGCCAGACCATTTGCAATGCCAACACTATCAACTTTCTTGATGTCTGAATACAAATATTTTTCTACACCGAGGTAAGTTCTTACATTATTGGCAGTAACTCGATACTTCTTTTTCTTTTTATTCTTTAAATACTCTCGAACAATCTTTCTGAGTATAGAAGCAATATTTCGTTCCAGATTTCTCACTCCTGCTTCGCGTGTATAATTTCTAATGATATTCAGAAAAGCATTTTCAGAGAATTCAACACTGATTTTATTATTGAATCCATGCTTTTCGAGCTGTTTTGGTAGTAAGAAACCCTCGGCAATTTTATATTTCTCATATTCTGTATAACCGGGCAATGTGATTACTTCCATTCTGTCGCGAAGAGCTTGTGGTATCGAATATAGATTATTAGCTGTTGTGATAAACAGTACCTGAGAAAGATCATATCCTACTTCGATATAATGATCATGGAATTCGTAATTCTGCTCCGGATCAAGTACTTCAAGAAGCGCAGCAGAGGGATCACCCCGAAAGTCCATACTCATCTTATCAACTTCATCAAGCATAATAACTGGATTTTTTGAACCAACCCGTTTCATCGCTTGTATGATAATTCCCGGCATTGCGCCGATATAGGTTTTTCTATGACCGCGAATTTCTGCTTCATCACGAACACCCCCCAAAGAAAGACGTACGAATTTTCGGTTGAGTGCTCGTGCAATTGACTGCCCAAGAGATGTTTTTCCTACTCCAGGTGGACCAACAAAACAAAGGATTTGTCCTTTGACTTTGCTAACCATTTTCAAAACCGCAAGATATTCAACAATTCGCTCTTTAATCTTTTTCAGACCATAGTGATCGTGATCGAGTATCTCTTCAGCTTTTGTGAGTTCAAATTTACCTTTTTTAGGAGTTCTCCAAGGAAGATCAGCCAGCCAATTAAGATAATTCAAGGACACCGAATATTCTGGTGAAATAGGATTGGTTCTGCGAAGTTTATTGAGTTCATATTCTGCTTTTTCTTTGGCTTCCTCGCTGAGTTCAAGTTTAGATAATCTCTTCTCAAGCTCATTGATCTCAATATTTTGATCATCCCCCAGTCCCAGTTCTTTTTGAATGGCTTTTAATTCCTGGTTGAGAAAATATTCCTTCTGTGATTTAGTAAGTTTACTGCGTACCTCACCTGCTATCTTTTTACGAATCTTTAGAATTTCCAGTTCTTTAGAAATATATTCGATTAGACCGAATATTCGATCCATAAGTTTTTGCTCTAGCAAGTCTTGCTTTATGGGCAGGTCCAAATCTATATTTGAACATATATAATCCACTTTATCTTCGTAGGATTTGAGATTCTCATAGGTAATGAGCACATCATCAGAGAAATTCCTGCTGAGACGACCATATTCCTTGAAATCATGCTCAAGTGTCTGTATGAGTGCCAGATTGTCAGGTGTTTCTGGAAAATTCTCTTTTGGAATGATTTCGAGATGTGCACTAATATAGTCATCCGAAAATATCAGATCTTTTATTCGGGCTCTTTGAAGTCCTTCAACGAGTATGCGTATTGTAGCATCAGGCATCTTGAGTATTTGAAGGATCTGACAGACAACTCCCATTTCATACAAATCTTCTAAATTGGGATCCTGAGTGTCTGCAGACTTCTGAGCAACGCAGAAGATGATTTTATTTGAATCGTATGCTTCCTCTGTAGCTTTAATGGATCGTGATCTCCCGATCACAAGTGGTATGATCATCTGTGGAAAAATGACAATATTTCTGGTTGGAATGATCGGAATAATATTATCTTTTTCTGCGATTATATCTTTACTCATGCTATATAATTAACCTTGAATTTTTACATAAAAGTTTACATCCTAAAAAAGGAATGTCAATCATTATTCAATGGAATAAAATTCCTAACTTCTTATAGATAAGAGAGATAGCACATCTTTTTCTTGACAGAGAAAATATAGTAAACGGATTTGGAGTCCCAATCGGGATGTAGCGCAGTCCGGTAGCGCGCTTCGTTCGGGACGAAGAAGTCGCCGGTTCAAATCCGGCCATCCCGACCATCATTTTACCAGATATGCTTGTTATTCCTACTCTTTATTTTTTCCAGAATAGACATAGTCAGCAACGAGGAAAAAAATCCCAAATAAAATAAAAGGATTTGCAGCAAGGAAGTAATTCTCATGTTGCAATAAAATGTTGCTGTGTGGAAAGAAGATCTTGTCAATAATCCCGAGAAGTAATAAAACAGCTGCAACTATAGCACTTAATTTTGCTAAAATTTTATACATGTTTTTTTCTCCATTCCTAATTACGTTCGAACTGTATCCAATGAGTACTAATTATTTCTTTTTATGACGATTCTTTTTCAGTCTCTTCTTTCTTTTATGCTTATTGATCTTTGCTTTCTTTCTTTTCTTGCCGCAGGGCATATATAACTCCAGTTAGATTAATTATTCTTCATCACTTCGTCAACAAAGAATTTTGAAAACTTAAAGGTTGGCACTATACGCTCTGGAAGATGAACGAGTTCCTTTGTATTAGGATTACGCGCTATCCTTGATTTTCGCACTTTATTCTTAAAAGTACCAAAACCTCTGAGTTCAATGTGTTCTCCATTGATCATGCTCTCCCTGATATTATCAAGTAGAGCGTCCACAATTATTTTCGTATCTTTCAGAATAATTCCGGTTTCCTGAGAAATTGCCTGAATTAAATCAGCCTTGGTCATTGAACCTCCTGGAAGAGAATATTTCTGTAATTATCGTCTAATTTGTAAATTACAAATCTACTGTCAAATTTTTATGAAAAAAAAACTAATTTTTCTAAAATATTTGACAGCAATTATATCATTTTCGTTCTTTTTATATGATTTGGGGGAACAATGGAAAAATATATTGCTGAAAATTTTCTTTATCATATCTGGGATGAGCAACATCTCAAGAGAACTCTTTATACAATTGATGGAAAATCTCTAAAAATACTCTTTCAGGGAAAATGGAATACTGACGCAGGGCCTGATTTTATAAATAGTATTCTTCTTCTGAATAATGAAAAAGTGCAGGGAGATGTTGAGATACACAGGACTGAATATGACTGGAAAGCTCACATACATCATGAAGATGCACGATACAATAATGTGATACTTCACGTCGTGTTTGAAAACGAGCATAATAAAGAATTTACTATTACAGAGAATGGATCAAAAATACCAATCCTTGAACTGAGAAACAATCTTGATCAACAGCTTGAAAAACTCTGGAAACGCTTCGGAAGTAAACCTTTTGATACATCTCAGAAAGAGACTATTGAGTGCCAATTGTGTGAAATAGTCACTAAAGAAGAATTGGAAAACATTCTTAAAGAAAAGGGGCTACAAAGATTCTATAAGAAATGTAAACGTTTCTCAGCAGAATTGGTGAATTCTGATTTCAACCAGATTCTCTTTGAGGGCATCCTAGAAGCACTCGGTTATACAAAGAATAAAGTACCTTTTTATAAACTGGCAAAATTACTTTCCTATAAAAGACTTCAAACAATCATCAAAGAATGTAAAAATGAAAATGACCTTTTCTCTATCCTTCTATACGCAAGCGGATTAACTCTGGAGGATTATCATTTTGAATGGATCGACAAATCATTGAAAGTTAGCAATAAGAAGATTTTACTCAAACTATCATCATTACTTCATCCCCTTGAAAAAAGTTCTTGGAATTTCTTTAGAAGCAGACCACAAAATCATCCGGTCAATCGTATGTGGCAAATCTCTCCATTTCTTTTTAATACAATGCAAAGAGGTAACTTGATAAATACAATAATATCAATATTCAGTATACCTGATACAAGAGAAGTGAAGGCAAAAGATATTGAAAAAGAATTTATTACACTTCTTGAAACTCCAGCTCATCCATCTATTGGAAAATCACGAAGCAGGGATATTTTTGCAAACATCGTGCTTCCTGTATCCTATGTGTATGCTCAAACACTAAATTATTATGATATGCAGAATTTTATCCTCAAAGTGTATTCCAACCTATCAAAACTTTCTGATAATCATATAACAAATTATATGAAGTCGCTGTTCAGGGATAACTTATCTTTTCCGATAACTCTAGATATACAACAGGGTATGATCCAACTTTATTATCTATTTTGCTGTCATCATGAATGTGAAAACTGCATAACCAACCTTGTAAAAAAATAGCAAATCCTGAGTTACAAAATATTGACAATCCTCTCAAAGAATTTCCCACTGGATTACATAAAAAATGAGTATTCCAATAGTAGCTATCGTCGGTCGTCCTAATGTGGGCAAATCAACCATTTTTAACAGAATGGTGGGCAAAAAGCTTGCTATTGTTGACCCTCAATCAGGAGTAACACGAGACAGGAAGTATTATCATACAAAATGGAACGGTTTTCCTTTTATTGTTGTTGATACTGGGGGAATAGTACCCAGCACAAAAGATACTATAGAACGCTCTATAAAAGCTCAGGCACAGATAGCAATAGAAGAAGCTGACGCGATCCTATTTGTTGCTGATTCCAAGACTGGCATAACTGATTATGATGAACAGATAGCAAGGATATTACTCCCTCTTCAGGAGAAGGTTTTATTTACGGTAAATAAAGTAGATTCTGAAAAGGATGAACCTGAAATATATGAATTCCTGAACCTTGGATTGGGCGAGCCCATTGGCATTGCTGCAATAAATGGCAAAAATTTCTCTTTCCTTCTTGATGAGATCGTCAATATGTTACCATCTCAAGATGAGAAAGAAAAAATGATTGATGAAGATACTATTAAAATTGCGGTTGTAGGAAAACCAAATGTTGGAAAATCATCTCTTGTGAACAAGATCATGGGACAGGAAGCCGTGATAGTAACTGAAATACCTGGCACCACACGGGATTCTGTTCATTTGAACTTTACTTTTGATGATCATAAATTCACGATCATCGATACTGCTGGTCTCAGGAGAAAAAGCAAAGTAAAATTCGGTATAGAATACTTCAGCAACATCAGAAGTTTACGCAGCATCGAGTCTGCTGATATCGTGCTTATAATGCTCGATGCTCAAGAAGAGGTCTCGGTTCAGGATAAACGTATCATTGAATATGCACAATCAGAATACAAAGGTATCATTCTTGTGGTTAACAAATGGGACCTTATTGAGAAAGAAACTGGAACCTCAAAAAAATTTGAGGATGAGATATATTATACTCTGAATTTTGTTAATTACGCCCCAATTATATTCATCTCTGCAAAAACTGGTCAACGTGTAGACAGGCTACTTAGTCTTATACTTCATATTAACAATCAGCTAAATAAAAGAATCTCTACTCACGAAATGAATGAATTTCTCAAAAGAATTATCGCCAAGAATCCTCCAAAGCATCCAACTCACAAAAGGATTAAATTTTACTATACATCTCAAGTGGATACACATCCCCCTGTTTTTATCTTTTCAGTCAATAATCCCACACTGGTTACAGAGAACTATAAAAGATACATCCTTAACCAGATATATCAGACCTTCGATTTTGAAGGTGTTACAATCAAATTAAAATTTAAAGGTAGATCGTGATACTATTTGCTGCACTTTTAATTTCGTATCTTTTAGGAGCAATTCCAAGTGGTTTTATACTGGGTAAATTAATTAGAAAAATTGATATCCGAGATCATGGCAGTAAGAATATCGGTGCAACAAATGTACTTCGCATACTTGGCGTTGTACCAGGAATTATTTCCCTTGTCTTTGACTTCTTCAAAGGATTCCTTGCACTTGAGATTGGTCGTTATCTCCTCCTGCGATCGTGCAAAACCACTATACTCGGTTGTAATCCCTGTTTTAATTATTCAAATCCTCAGATCTTTCAGTTTTCTCTCGTTGCCATCGGTATCGTTGCGATTATCGGGCACATATATCCCATATTCCTGAATTTTAAGGGAGGAAAGGGTATGGCAACAGGTGGAGGTGTTTTCGTCAACCTTCTTCCTATCCCATCAATTATTGCCTTTTGTGTTTTTATACTAGTAGCAGCAATTTCAAAATATATCTCTCTTGCCTCTCTCTCTGCTATCATAACATTTTTCATTGTTGAGTTGATACGAAACATTCCAGGTTTTCAAGAATATCCCCTCTTGATCCTCACCACACTCATCGCAGCGCTTATTATATTCCGTCATAAGGAAAACATCTCCCGTTTGAGAAGAGGTGAAGAACATAAAATTACCTTTAGAAAAAAGACAAAAGAATAATCATGTGCGGTATTATCGGCATTTATCAGAAAAATCTTAAACTGAAAACTGCAAGCAAACTCGCTGTGCTTGGACTCTTTGCTGAACAGCATCGTGGACAGGAAAGTTGCGGAATTGTATATTATGATGGAACACAGTTACAGCTAATAAAAAAAATGGGCCTTGTAAAAGAAGTATTTCATGAAGATAAACTCAGAGACATGAGATCTCATGTTGCGATCGGACATGTCCGTTATCCCACAAAAGGGTCTTCTGATATTCAGAATGCTCAACCACACGTTTTGAACAACCTGTCCGGTGCACAATACGCTCTTGCAAGCAACGGAGATTTGGTTAATTATAAAGAATTAAGATCAGATCTTAAAAAGAAAAATGTTCTTTTTGAATCCGGTAATGATGGCGAGTTAATTCTTAAATACATCGTTTATAAACATGAAAAAGATGGTCTTTCTATCATAGATTCGATTAAAAGCGTGATGAAGAGCTTCAAGGGTTCTTTTTCAACAGTCCTGCTTGTGAAGGATGAATTCTATGCCTTTCGCGATCCACATGGCAACCGTCCTTTTATCTTCGGTGAAATCGATGATGAAACCTATGTTTTCGCTTCAGAATCCTGCTGTATTGATATCATGAAAGCATCATTTGTAAAAGAAGTCGCACCTGCAGAAATACTTCATATAAGTAATGATGGATTAACATCATATAAACTGAATCCCAATGAGTATCGCACACAAGATAAAACTGCTCATTGTGTGTTTGAATTGATCTATTTCTCACGCCCGGACAGTGTCGTGTATGAGCACTCTGTCTATTCTTTCCGAGAATCCCTGGGAAAACAATTAGCAAAGGAAGAAACGATAATACCCGACATTGTAGTTCCTGTTCCAGACTCAAGTAATTTCATTGCCCTTGGTTATGCCAGAGAAATGAATGTCGAGTTCAGTCTTGCATTGATAAGAAATCACTATGTTGGTAGAACATTTATTGCTCCAGAGCAGACGATTCGGGATGAGAATGTCGTTCAGAAATTCAATCCCCTACCCGGCTATCTCGAAGGTAAAGTTGTGACACTTATCGATGATTCCATCGTGCGAGGAACAACCCTGCAAAAAATCGTAAAAATTGTTCGATCTCATGGTGCAAAAGAGGTTCATGTGCGAATTGGTTCTCCAATGGTCAAATATCCCTGCTTCTACGGAATCGACACCCCAACATACGAAGAATTAATCGCAAATCAGAAAAAAGTTGAAGATATTGCAAAGTATCTGAAAGCTGATTCGCTTCGATATTTGGAAGTAGAAGAATTGAAAAATCTTGTAAAAGATAAGAAAAATTTCTGCTTTGCATGCTTTGATGGGAATTATCCAATTTGTCTAAAAGAATAAATGAACCTCGAAAAACTAAAAAATAACAAAAACCTGGATTCACCGCAGAGAACACAGAGTAAAGAAATTATCAAATTATATAAATTATGTAGGTAGATGATAATAATGTATAACAAAATCAACTTATGTGTGTATCCACCTACCTTGCCACAGCTTACCGGTTCTGTTGTGTCAGCAAATGTTGAAATAGGTGACTTTCGTTTGTCACAGTAGAGCGATGAGTAACCGGATGGATAAAATAGGAGTAATATGCAGTTAGATGAAATAAAACTCAATGAAATATTTAATAAGATTCAGACTAAAAAGATCTTGGTCGTTGGCGATCTTATGCTCGATCATTATATTATCGGAGATGTTGAAAGAATATCACCTGAAGCTCCGGTGCAGGTCGTGAAGGTTGAAAATGAGAAGTTCGGTCCTGGTGGCGCTGCAAATGTCGCACAGAATATCAAAGCGCTTGGAGCTGAACCTTTGATCATCGGTATGGTGGGTGAGGATGAAAACGGAAGTAAGCTAAAACAGATGTTTATTGAAAATCACATTTCTGATGAAGGCATTGTAGCAAGTTGTAATCATCCCACTACACAGAAAACCCGCGTGATCGCACGTAGCCAGCAGCTTGTTCGAATAGATTTCGAAAAGGATGACGAACTCGATAGTGAGGGGTATAAAAAAATTAAAGCATATGCCGAAAAAAAAATAGAAGAGATAGATGGAATTATCTTACAGGATTATAATAAAGGATTGCTCTCCAAGAAATTAATTCATTTTTTTACATCCCTTGCAAAAGAACATGATATTCCGATCGGTGTTGATCCAAAAGCAAAGAACTTCTTCGAATACAAGGATGTCACAGTATTCAAGCCGAACAAGCTGGAAGCAGAAAAGAATCTTCAATTCGATATTGAGCATGATGATGATCTGCAGGTAGTTGCCCAAAAACTGATGGATAAACTACACTGCTCCTACATCGTCATTACACTTGGTTCAAAAGGGATGTTCATATATGATGATCAAAAAAGGAACTGGCTTATTCCAACTTTTTCCCAGGAAGTGTATGATGTTTCCGGCGCTGGAGACACCGTGATCAGCACTCTTATGCTGGGATTGTCCGCTGGATGTGATATTAAAGAAGCGTCCATCATTGCAAACCATGCAGCCGGTGTGGTGTGTGGCAAAGTTGGAGCAGCTACAGCATCTCCAGCAGAGATCCTCGCATCATTTAAAAAATGGAATAACACATGATAGTCACAAGAGAAGAACTCGCAGAAATAACTCAAGAGTTACACAAAGCCGAACGGAAGATCGTCTTCACAAACGGCTGTTTCGATCTTATCCATCGCGGTCATGTTGAATATCTTAATGAAGCAAAAAAACTGGGTGATATTCTCATCATTGGATTGAACAGCGATAACTCAGTTAGACGTCTAAAAGGTGTTGATCGTCCGATTAATTATGAACAGGATCGTGCAGTAGTGCTGGATAATCTTATTGCAGTTGATTATGTTTGTATCTTTGATGAGGACACACCATACGAACTTATCAGAATATCACAACCCGATGTGCTGGTCAAAGGTGGCGATTGGGCAGTCGATGATATCGTTGGTAGTGATATTGTGCTTGACCGAGGTGGTGAGGTGAGAAGTCTACATTTCATCGAAGGGAAATCCACCACCGATATTATTGAGAAAATCAAAAATCTATAACTCATCACAGAGTTCACATAGAGCACAGAGGTTGTAAATTACAAATGACTTTATGAAATCTTCAACGATTTTTTATAAAAAATGCACCCTCTGTCCACGCAATTGCATGGTCGATCGAACTCAGGGAAAAATCGGTTTCTGCGGAGAAACTGAACAACTTCGTATTTCAAGTATTGGAGCCCATTTTGGCGAGGAACCCCCCATATCGGGCACGAATGGTTCTGGAACTATCTTTTTCACTGGCTGTTCACTGAAGTGTTGTTTCTGCCAAAATTACCAGATCTCCTTTGATGGTATGGGCAACTATTATACAAGCGAAGAGGTCGAAAATAGAATTGAAAAGTTGATCCAATCCCACGGCATTCACAATGTGAACTTTGTTACACCCGATCATTTTTTCCCTCATACAATCGAAATTGTAAAAATCCTTAGAAATCATGGTATCAGAATTCCCATTTTATATAATACTTCGGGATACCAGAAAATTGAATCAGTACAAATGCTCAAGAACTACGCTGATATCTACATGCCGGATTTTAAATATGCAGATAGACAACTCGCAAAGTTGTTATCTCATGCAGAGGATTATCCCGACCAGGCATTGGTATCATTGATAGAGATGGTCAGACAAAAAGGATTCCTTGATTCCTTTATTGATAATAACACGATCGCGACAAAAGGTGTGCTGGTTCGTCATTTGATACTTCCCGGGCAGATTCAGAATTCCAAGGATGTGTTGTCGATGATCTTTATTGAATTTGGTAAAGATATTCCCATCAGTTTGATGTCCCAGTATTACCCATCTGCAAGGTTGATGAAAGAAAATAATGCTGATTTACAGTTTTTAAAAAGGCGAATTATGTTGAATGAATTTGAAGAAGTATATGAACATGCTTTGAGTCTTGGATTTACTAATATGTTGGTGCAATATCCCCAGGATTTTATTTCAAAAAAAGACCAGACTGAATTTTCACCTGACTTCAGCCAAGATAAACCATTCAAGGGAAATAGATAGGACACAGATCCGCCAGAAGGCGGATAAGTTCACTCAGATTGAACAGATTTTCGCTGATGTAACATATCAATAATTGTCATCCTCCTGTAAAAATCTGTTTATTGCAAAAGATCACTCAGATGAACGGATTTTCTTTTTTTAGGGAAATTCTTCGCTCCGCTAAGAATGACAAGAGTTATCATAAATTTTTGTCATCCTTGAAGAGTAAGTTTACTTGCTCCGAAGGATCTCCCTGATTGACAATCTATCGTTCTTGCGAGATCCCTCGGCTCTCCATATCTTGCGACATGTCGGCTCAGGGTGACAAACTTTCTTATTTTTTTCCTTCTCTTGATAGAAGCAATTCAAGATAAAGTAAATATATGTGTTGCCCCGACTTATAAGTCGGGTTCAATAAAATATAACCTCTCCCTCATATTCCCTCTCCTTTCAAGGATATGGTTAGGGTGAGGATATAATATAAATTACGGCGTGGTAAAGAAAAAGGGCTGAACGAATCAGCCCCGATAATTTATACTTGCATTCCCAAGTTGGGATATAGGATTGAGATTGTTTTTGTTATTATTTCATCAAAATCATACGTCTAGTTGCGTAGTCTTTACCATTGACCTTGATAGAATAGAGATACACTCCATTGGAAAAGATTTTACCAGCATCATTTTTTCCATTCCATTCAAATTTAACCTTCTCGTCCGCAGTTGCCATGATTGATGCATAAGATTTTATCAGCTCACCTTTCACATTGTATATGGCACAATCGACCATACCGGTTTGTGTGAGGGCAAAGGAAATTGTGGTGCTTTGTGAGAAGGGGTTCGGATCTGCAGTAATATCGTAAGCAACAGGAGGAGTAACATTTTGTCCGGGATCATTCGGATGAGGAATAGTGACCTGTGCAACCCTATCATAATGATGAATAGTTCCGCTGTAATCCACACTCTCGAGCCAATAATAATAGGTCTGCTCGACTTGAAGTTCTTCAGCATCCTCATAAATATAGGATTGCGGCACCGTTGTTGTGCCGTTTCCCTCAATCATACCTGTTATCTTCTCTGCTGAGGTGAAATCTTCAATTGTATTTCTGTAGATGAACCAGCCCATATTGTCCTCTTCAGATTGAGTTTGCCAGTAAAGAGTTGGTTTGCTATTGAGATATTGTGCGGTGAAAGTTGAGAGGATGACAGGGAGGGTACCACCCATTGTTCCAGGTGATCCATTATCTCCACCCCAAGTAGAGGTTGAAGAATGATATTTATCTGCTGCATAGTCTAGGCGTCCATTTACAGGATCATTAATGTTATTTAATTCAACAGATTTTCCAGACCCATATGGATCACCATTGGAATAATTAACACGTGCAATCTCTAT
>DRBZ01000039.1 GCA_011043895.1 Candidatus Cloacimonadota bacterium | reverse complement strand
GCCCTACACATTGACCTATTTTGTTTCTTTATGAAGTGTATGCTTTCTACAGGTTGGACAATATTTCTTAAACTCCAATTTATTGGGATGAGTCTGCTTATTCTTTGTAGTTACGTAATTACGCATCTTACATTCAGAGCAAGCAAGTTTAATATAAATTCTCATTATATTGTCCTTATTCGATTATCTCTGTGACAACTCCGGCACCAACTGTGCGTCCACCTTCACGAATCGCGAAACGAAGACCTTTTTCCATTGCAATAGGGGTAAGAAGATCGATCGTCATAATGACCCTATCACCAGGCATGACCATGTCTGTGCCCTCAGGAAGTTCCAGAGTTCCGGTCACATCTGTAGTTCTGAAATAGAACTGTGGTCTGTAACCTGAGAAGAATGGCTTGTGACGTCCACCTTCATCTGCGGTCAGAATATAGGTTTCACCTTTGAATTTCTTGTGAGGGGTAATGCTACCTGGTTTAGCTAAAACCATTCCACGCTCGATTTCATCTTTAGCAATACCACGAAGAAGCACACCAATATTGTCACCAGCTTCACCTCTATCAAGAAGTTTTCTGAACATCTCAACACCCGTCACAACGATCTCACGGGTTTCTTTAATACCAACACGTTCAACTTTGTCACCAACTTTAACCACACCGCGTTCAACTCTACCAGTTGCGACCGTTCCACGTCCTGGGATACTGAAGATGTCTTCAATAGGCATCAAGAAAGGAAGATCGATTTTTCTTTCTGGAAGGGGAATATACTCATCAAGAGCAGTGATAAGTTCATGGATACTCTTGGTTTTTTCCTCATCGTCAGGATTATTCAATGCTTCAAGTGCACTACCCTGAACAATGGGAACTTCGTCTCCAGGAAATTCATAATCATTGAGAAGATCACGAACTTCAAGTTCAACCAGTTCAATGAGTTCTGGGTCATCAACCATATCGGTTTTGTTAAGATACACCACAACATAAGGCACATTCACTTGGCGAGCCAGGAGGATGTGCTCTCGTGTTTGAGGCATCACACCATCAGCTGCACTTACTACGAGGATTGCTCCATCCATCTGTGCAGCACCGGTGATCATATTTTTGATATAGTCAGCATGACCGGGACAGTCAACGTGAGCATAGTGACGATTGTCACTTTCGTACTCTACGTGAGCAGTCGCAATGGTAATACCACGTTCTTTTTCTTCGGGGGCATTATCAATATTATCGAACGAAATATAGTCCGCCTGCCCCTTTTTGGAAAGAACAAGTGTCATTGCAGCGGTTAATGTGGTCTTTCCATGGTCGATATGACCAATGGTACCGACATTAACATGCGGCTTTGTTCTCTTATAAGTTTCCTTAGCCATGTATCCTCCTAATATTATACATTTTGACTGGAGCTCATAACCGGACTTGAACCGGTGACCTCTTCCTTACCAAGGAAGTGCTCTACCGACTGAGCTATATGAGCATGGAGCGGGAAACGGGGTTCGAACCCGCGACCCTTAGCTTGGAAGGCTAATGCTCTAGCCAGCTGAGCTATTCCCGCAAGTGATGGTGGGGAGAGAAGGATTTGAACCTCCGAAGGCTTCGCCGGCAGATTTACAGTCTGCTCCCTTTGACCGCTAGGGTATCTCCCCACTGAAAAATTTCTGGAGCCACCAGAGGGATTTGAACCCCCGACCAGAGGTTTACAAAACCCCTGCTCTACCCCTGAGCTATGGTGGCTACTATATTTTATACACTTTTATACCACTCTATATTTAGAAAACACAGATTGCCGAATGCAGGAAAATACTGTCAAATTTTTTATACTTTTTTTCAGATTTAAAAGGTGTTTTAAAAGAATATGCCTTTTTTCTTTAATGTTAACTATTTTTTTAACGAAAAAAATAATCTTATTTTATTCGCCAGTAAGTTCCCCCAGCTTCATCTCGAATTTCTATTCCAAGCTCATTTAACTGTTCCCTGATCTCGTCAGAACGTTTCCAGTTTTTTTGCTTTCTTGCTTCTTCTCTTTCGGCTATGAGTTTCTCTACGAGCGCCACATCAACTTTCTTCTCTGCCTGTGTCTTAAGCATCTCTTCTGCTTTATCAAGTTCAAGTCCGAAAACTCGATCGAAATCGAGTATTATTTCATATTTCTCTTTATCACCTATCTCGTTTGAGCGAAGTACTTTCCACATCACTGCCAAGGCTTCCGGCATATTAAGATCATTATTTATCTTTTCTTTAAATTCATCTATTACTTGTTTGATAAAAGATTCATTTGTCTTGGAAGAATCTCTATTCTTTCCAATCTCGATCACCTTGTTTATAAGTCGATTATACGCAGATTTGGCAGTTTTCATTGCTTCATCACTGAAAGAAAGGGGTTGGCGATAATGAGCACCAAGACAGAAGTAACGGTACATCATAGGAGTAAAACCCTTATCTTCGAGAGATTCAAGTGTGAGAAAACCACCTTTGGATTTACTCATTTTCTCCTCATTGAAAACCAGGAATTCACCATGAAGCCAGTAATTTACCCACTTCTTTCCAGTAGCAGCCTCACTTTGAGCTATCTCATTTGTGTGATGAACTGGTATGTGATCAATCCCACCACAATGAATATCGAATTGCTCTCCGAGATAGCACATTGATATTGCAGAACATTCGACATGCCAGCCGGGATATCCTCTCCCCCACGGACTATCCCACTTCATTTCCTGATCAGAAAATTTTGATTTTGTAAACCACAGCACAAAATCAAGTGGATTTTTCTTTGCTGCATCCACCTGAATTCGAGCGCCGGGCTTAAGCGCATTTACATCAAGATTTGCCATTTTACCATACTCGGGGAATTTAGAGATATCAAAATATACATTCCCATCAGCGATATACGTATAACCCCGTTCTTCAAGACGTTTTATCAAATCGATCATCTGAGTAATATGCTCAGTTGCTTTCACGTGATGATCTGGTGGAAGTATATTGAGCTTCTTAAGATCCCTCTCAAATGCTTTTGTATAAAAATCAGCAATTTCCCAGACTGTCTTGCCTTCTTTCCTTGCTTCCATAACCATCTTATCTTCACCTGAATCCGCATCAGAAGTAAGATGACCAATATCTGTGATGTTCATAACATGTTTCACTTTATAGCCATCGTACAGAAGAACCCGTTTGAGAATATCTTCGAAAATATAGGTTCGCAAATTGCCTATATGGGCATAATTATATACTGTCAATCCGCATGTATAGAGTCCGACTTCTCCATCATGGATAGGTTTGAAGTCTTCTTTATTTCTTGTATAGGTATTATATAATGAAAGAGACATCGTTACCTCAATGTAAAATGGTCACTTTAGTATCGCCATAAATTTTTGTTTTCATTATTCTATCCTCAAATAATTTAAAATCCTCATCTTTTCCAGATTCAAGAATAATGAGTCCATTGATACTAAGTATCTTGTGCGTAAATATCTCGTGCACAGTTTTGACACCAAGTTCTTTTTTATATGGCGGATCAATAAAGATCAGATCATATTTTGTAGCACAATCTTTGACATAGGATAGTACGGAGCATTTATGTACATTTACTCCTTCAGATATCCCTAATTTTTCAATATTTTTTTTTATGGACTGGATCGAGTGAAATGAGTTATCAACAAAATCACAACTTTTGGCACCTTCACTCATCGCTTCAAGTCCAAGACTTCCGCTTCCTGCATATAAATCAAGGATTTTACTGTCACTCACTTCATCGCGAATCATAGCAAAGATAGCTTCACGTACTTTGTCCATTGTGGGACGCACATTCCCTCGGGGAGTTTCCAATGTATGCCCCTTAAATAAACCAGCTATAATATGCACAATTAATCGAGATTATATTCTGCGTCGTTTCTTTTCTGAATGTTTAGACTTCCAGTTTCTATAGGCAACAAGGACCGGGCTTGCTATGAAGATCGATGAGTATGTTCCAACAAGAACACCACACAGCAATGTAAAGGCAAAATCGCGAATCACTTCTCCACCAAAAATGTACAGCGAAAGAACCACCATCAAAGTCGTAAAGGAGGTAATAACAGTACGTGAAAGAACCTCATTAATACTATGATTGATGATCGATGTATAACTCTCTTTCCTGTAGATCTTAAGATCTTCTCGAATACGAACGAAGAGTACGATCGTATCATTAAGTGAATAACCTACAATTGCCAGTAATGCACCAATCACCGCAATACTGATCTCCATTCCAAATAATGAGAGTAAACCTAAGGTGATGATAACATCATGAAAAAGTGCTAGCACTGCAGCAAAACCGAAGGTTAGTTCAAATCTCCACCAAATATAGATAATGATGCCAAGTAAAGCAATGAGAATAGCAAGCGCTGACCGACCTCTAAGTTCTTCTCCGATCTTTGCTCCGACATGTTCGCTTCTTCTAAGAAATTCTATTTCTGATTTATTGCCCGCATAATCTGGGAATTCTTCGCGAAGCACGCTAATAAGGATATCTTCATCTTCTTCGGGCTTTTCACTAGCTTTTATCTTAACTAATATAATATTTGGATTTCCAAATTCCTGAATTACTGCATCACTGAATCCCTTCTGGCTGAGTACATCGCGGATATTCTGGATTTCTAAGGGAGTAGTAGTAGGTTCTGAAGGTGTGAAATCAAATTCTAGAAGGGTTCCACCAGTAAAATCAATGCCAAGTTTCATTCCACCATTAAGCACAATGGATATAATTCCTGCAACGATGAGCAATGCTGAAAAGATGAAAGCAATTTTACGTTTGCTGATAAAATCTATATTTGTGTTTGATAAAAAGTTCATCGTCATCTCCTTTAAATGCTTAAGCTTTTTCTGGGTTTTCGGGTTATTACGCCATCAAATATGGCTTTGGTAACCACGATCGCAGTGAACATTGATGCAAGAATACCAACACTCAGTGTTACAGCAAATCCTCGAATCGCTCCTGTTCCGAACTGGTAGAGTACGACCGCAGTGATCAACGTAGTAATATTTGCATCAGCGATAGTGATCACCGCTCGTTTATATCCATTGTCAATTGCTGTTCGTACCGTTTTACCAGACCTGAGTTCTTCCCTAATACGTTCAAAAATAAGGACGTTCGCATCGACTGCCATACCAATAGTTAAAATTATTCCAGCAATACCAGGCATGGTCAGACTTGCGTTGAGCATTGTGAGAACTGCGAGAATAATGAGTACATTTCCAAAGAGCGCAATATCAGCAATGAAACCAGAAAGTTTGTAATAAATAACCATAAAGATAACAACCAGCACCAGTCCAATCAATGCTGCCTTGAAACCAGCATCGATTGAATCAGAACCCAGAGTTGGTCCCACAGTGCGTTCTTCAATAATATTAACAGGGGCTGGAAGATTACCTGCATTAAGGACAATTGCTAGATCCTTAGCTTCTTCCATATCCGGAATACCCGTGATCATGGCATTTCCATCTCTGATCTTATCATTGATCACTGGTGCTGTCTGGACAACATCATCGAGTACGATTGCCAGCTGTTCATTAATATGATTACCTGTAACATTAGCAAAAATTCGGGATCCCTCATTATCGAGCTGCAAACTTACGTATGGCTTATTTGCAATCTTAGGATCCATTCCCTGTCCAATACGCACATCTGCAGATTTCAAACTTGCACCAGTTAGCTCAACTGTATCATACAGAAAATAAACAGGTCTTGCACCCGGAAAATTCTTTTCATCGGATTTACCAAGGAGGATTATCACACCTTCTGGCATAACTTCTTTTATCTCTGGTAATTCAATGATCTTCTTAAATAGATCCAGATTTTCCTTTCGAACGATCAAACGCTGACCATAAACAGATACTAATGATGAAAATAGATGATCACGAGAGGTTTCTTCTGGTTCTATTGCAGTAGAATCAGCAGTTGAATCCGGCTCTTCGCTAAGTAATGTTTCTTCTACTGCCGAGGTTTGCTCCTGTTCAATCTCTTTAAGATAGGCATATTTATCATAATTTGCCTTCAGATATTCATCGATAGCTTCAACAGCACTACCAATATCCTGATTATTTGCAACAAGCCGAAACTCAAGAAGTGCAGTTTTACCAATGAGCTCTTTTGCTCTTCCGGCATCGCGAAGACCTGGAAGCTGCACTAAGATTCTCTTGCTACCAATCTTCTGAATCGTGGGTTCTGCAACACCAAATTGGTCAATACGGTTGGTTATGATCTTTTGAGCGCTGTTTACTGCATTTGTCGTTGCATCGGTGGAAAGATCTTCCGTATCTACTTCCAGCACAAGGTGCATACCACCCTGTAGATCCAAACCAAGTTTGAGTTCTTTTTTACTGAACCAACTTGGAAGCTCGACTTTGGATGTTTTTTCCACAACTTCGGCTTGGATGAGCTGATCCTGAGTGAAATCTATATCACCCTCAACACTCCTGAGCATATAATCGGGTAATTTCCCTGATACAAAGATTGAATCATTTATATCAGCCATCGCGATCTGTTCATCGAAATCCGTACCAAATAATTTACTTCCCATTTTGTATTCATGTTCGTTGATTTCGTAGATCAGAGTTGAATCCTGATCATAAACCTTCATGTTCACAATGGCATAGTTGTTTTTCGCGATGAGTGGTAAAAGATAATAGATCGTGATAAGAAAAACAACAATAATGACTATTGTCCTAAACCAGTTTTTCTTCATTAGGAAACCCTTTCATAAACGTTACTTATATTCATATTTTCAAATTTCACGAATTTTTGAAGTGCGTCTGAATACGTCAAGTATAACATATCAAAATGATGTTTTGTCGAAAATGGAACACTAATTTACACAGATTACCTGATTTCAATTGAACTTATGTTATAACAAAAACCTCGAATCTTTATAATGCTTTATTGGTAATTGGAGTTTTTTTATGCTTACTCAAACGCAATTGGTTTGGGGCATTTTATTCCGAAATCTGGCAGCACTAGTTCTGGCTGACCTGACAAAGAAAGTGTGAATTTCCTGGTTCCATCTATATCAGGATAATACATGAAGTCAAGCTGGATTGTTTTGAAAACGAAACTTTCATTCCGTGCTCGCACTCCTGCTCCCACTCCGATATAGCCAGTATCTTGAAAAATATTATCCCCACTCTTACCAATAAATCCCACATCGCACAGGGTAAAGAAAGCAAAACGAAATCCAAGAAATTCCCAATCTGAAAAAGCTACATTCTCTATATTAAATACCAGCCTTTGCTGTCCTGTTCCTGTTGCATCCTTGAATCCATCAATATCCTCGAGATCATTTATATAGAGAACATTATATGGGGGTTGATCAATTCCCTGAATATAATCTATTTTGATAAAATTCCGTACACTATAATCCCATACGTTGTAAAGTTTAGAAAGAAAATGTATTTTTAATGATAACACTCCTCTATCTAGATTAGGAATAAGCAGTTTATCAAAATAACTACCAAGTGAAATCTTAGAATAATAGTACAAGATATCATTGAAGATAAAATCTCCTTGCGAATAATGAAAACCAATATAGAAATTTCTATCATCATCCTCTTCAAACTCCATCCCTGCAATCAACTCACCAAGATGCCCGTACGGAATGTATTCGACCTTACCGAAATCATAGATAAGATTGCTTTTATAAAATCGACTCTTGAGGAAATTCAAACCAAAAAATACTTCTTCATTAGTTTCTCGACCAAAAACTCCAGATCCGAATAAATATTTTTTGGATGCGAGTCTTAAAGTAGGTACTATAAAGACAGATTTTCCCTTTTCCTTTCTTAAAACATCATTGGCGATACCAATACATAACTCACTCTCAAGATAGTCAAGCCAATAGGAGGTAGTATCATTCAGAATATTGGTATAGAGCTCATGTACTCTTTTTAATCCCAGCCCACCTGCAATATTGATCTTGGGAGGAAGTGCATCTCTTTGTATTTCGAAACCATATTCCTTCTCCACATCTTGATCTGAATAGAACATTCTGCCGCAGAGAAAGGTTGAGCCGATGTGATAGATTTTATATTCACCATCTTTGATATAGAGTGGTTTTTTTCTTGCTTCATCGTAGGCGACTGTTGTGCTTATTTCATGTCCCAAACCTGCAAGATTAAGATCATAAACTTCCAGACGACCTTTTGACCACGATGACAATCCGGGATTTGCTCCTATTGAGAATTTATCCTTTGTTGTTATTATGATATCAACACCTTGTGGATCATCTTCACGGAGCTTAATCTCAAAATCAACATTCTCGATAAAAGGAAGTTCATAGATAATCCTTTCATTTTCTGCAAGTACAAAGGGATCAAGAGGTTCTCCTTCCTTGAATAGCAGGATATCCCTGACAACTGTACTTTTTGTTGTAACGTGAAGTTTGGTTGCAGCATTTCTCAGGATTTTTACAATTCTTGGGGTACTCTCCGATACTTTCCTGAAAACTGGTTGATGATCAAACTCAATTTTCCTGATAATCATTCCTTTGTAGGGCATAAATTGATACTGACTTTGCTCGAGTAAATAGAGTGGATCATTTGATTCGGATTGATGTTTTTTCACTGCAAGCTTATAGTGTTCTTCTGTAATTTTGGATTGCTCTGCTTCGTACTGAAGCGAATCAAGCTTTTCCTGTGATGTAAATCGACGAGTTTCTATAAAGTAAGGAACTGTATTCGGTAATATAAGTGTCGTATCTTTTTCCGCAACATATAGTGAATCTCCCACATGCAGTATATCGCCCTTATGCAGATGTATCGGTCTGTTATAAAAATGAACTTCTTCTGCAGTGAGCGAGAAAACAGAGAAAAGACATATACAGCCCAGTAATAGGAAAAAATGTAATTGGATTTTGCTAATTTTATTTTTCAATAGCTCTTCCGTACTGCCTAGAAATTCAACGTAAGAACGAAGCTGATAACACTTCTGTTTACTGTAATATCGTCCAATCCCAGCTTGAAATCTCCAAATTCGAGCACATCACCGAAATCCAATCCAAGTTTATTATTGAACCATAGATATTCAAGGCGAAGACTCATATCAATTGATTTGGGGAATTTTCCATAGTTTTTGAAAGGTATAAACTCAAATCCCCATCCAAAATGAGTGGTATTGGGTAAGAGATTATAGAGTTTGTGCCATGTAGGTCTGCGAACCCATGGAGTGTTTGGATGTGCTATCTTTTCCCCATCACCTCTAATATTTTCAAGACGATAAAAACTAATGCCATATCCAGTTTTTAGGTACACAAGAAAATTTCCACTCGTTATATTGTAGCGCAAACTCCCAATATACTCCCAGAAATTCATATCAGCACGTATCTTGAATGGTTCAGCTCTATTGGTGAGCGAGATGTCCACTGCGATTTCACTCCTTGAATGTCGAATCGCATTTTCTGTGACAAACCGCTTTCCCAGATAGAAGTTCACTCCAAAGCGTGGTGCAAAGGCATTTTCCACATTAATATCTATATTTGTAGATACAGAATCAAGTGCTGGATCAAGTTCAATAGCTTTCTCATAGATATCAAAATATTGATCGGGATGGAACATAAGTGCAAAATATTCTTCAGGGAACATCTGATAATTTAATCCACCAGATACTCCCACAAATCTAAAGGGAATGTTCTCTTTTGTATAGAATGTGGGTACTGTATGCTTGAGGATTGCTCTAAATGGTGCAGCAGCAACACGCCAGACGAAATCAAAAGGTGGAATGTTTGAGAGCATGGGTAACGTCAAATTTAAGTAACCGAGGTCATTCATGTAACTATCCTCTAAACTCAAGGGGAAAAATGAACTCAATTTATGAGGATAATAAAGATGGTATCGAGAATTATTACCTGACTGATTCCATCCAGCAGTATATGTTGGAGTAACTGGTGAGATATTTCCGGTATCAGCATGCTTGACTACACCTGCAAAAGGTGAAATAGACGCAGGATAACCCCAGTGTATCGGAAACAACAACCATCCCCAATCACGACGTATCAAGGGATTTGTTCTCAAATAGGGATAGATTACTTCCCAATCTGGAACAATGCAGATCCTCTCCTTCATATTCAAGGGAACTACACTTCCTCGCTTGAGGAAGATTTTGGATGTTACCTCCTGCAAAGAATCTAGTGAGGATAGATAATCTGTATAATTAAAGGTTCTTGTAACTAATTCAGTAGCTCCAGCAGGTCCGACATCTTTATAGAGACCGGTAAACGGATAAGATCCATGAGAATCTCTATTTTTACCGCCGGGTTTTGCAAGCAATTGATCATTTCCTTTATCATCTCCTCCGACATATACTAAAGGGTGTGTATTGATCTCATTTTCTTCTTTGGTAATATAGGCGCGTTCCCGTATCTTTTTGTCGATCCAATCCTCACCGATTCTATCCATCTCTGCCCGATCAACTTCCTTTTCCCAGATAGATCTTGATGCATATACATTAGGATCAGCATAATTCATCATCATGACCTTGTAATGAAAGAAATATTCCACTCGCTTTATGACCAGCTGGGATTTCCATTCCTCCTGTGAAACCTTTTCACGATGGATTGGAGACTCATATAATCCCCTTCCTGCAAGGATATTATGAACGTCGTTTTCAGAAAGCAGTTGTTGAACTTTGTCCATCGGAGAGATAACCACATTGATGTGCTCCCAATCACCTTCGTGGTCATTTCCACTATCATTATAAGGATAAAAAAACCAGTACTGGATAATGAATTCATATCCCAGCAGGGAATTATCATACTTTGACCTTACCGCACGGATAAATGGATGGGTGAAAGTAGTAATATACGATTGATACTTTCGTTTCAAACTATTAGAAAAAGAATTGCTGAATGCTTCTTTCCAAGTCAACTCATCTTCCCCAGGAAAGTCAAAAAAGAAGACCTTGAATTTAAGGAATGTTGGATCTCTTCTGTCAGGAATTATAATTCTTCCCGGGTCATAGGGATCGTATTCATTAAGAAGTGATATATATTTACAATCTGCATTTTCAATGAAATTAGTTTCTCCCAAATTTGTTGAGTCAGAGCTATCCTGTATTTTGCTCTGCAGCAGATTGCATCTGTTACCAAGCTGGTGAAAATTTATTGTCTCAGACTCGATTATTCTTGCCTTATCAGCAGAAATATCCCAGGTATCAATATGCAGAGGATGATGCGGTTCATAGATGAACTTCCTAAGATCCATTGGAACGAGAAATGTATTTAAAATCATATAAGGAGCGAATTTTACTCCCAGTCTTTGAAGCAGTGCATAACGATCATCATCCATGCCATCAACCGGTTTCAAGTCCTTAAATCCCGGTAGCCCTCTTTCACCAAAGAGATTAAAATACTTATTTGCCTGCGTCTGCTCAACGATACGAGGATTAGCTAACTCGACATAGGAAATATATTCACTTCTCTGGATTGTTGCAGTAAAAAGAACACCTGTGAGCAAAACAAAAAAAGTCGTTATGATACATATTTTTTTTATCTGCATGATCCACACATCCTTCTAATGAAATTAATCGTTATTGATAGTTGCCTGCTGGAAGCCGATATTATGTTTAGTGCCCTGTTCGGGAAGCTTGATTTCACCAAATTGTTTTTCGTACTTCTCAATATTCCTCTCTAGAAGTTGCATGAATCGTTTTGCGTGTTGAGGAGAGAGTATGATACGTGAATAGACCTTTGCTTCTGGTACTCCGGGTAAAAGACGTGCATAATCAACCACAAATTCTGATTGATTGAAATTCATAAATGCAATATTAGAATAAATCCCTTCTGAGTGTTCCTTTGGAATATTGATCTTAATCTGTTGTTTTTGGTCAGCCATGTTGCTCCTTTCTTACTTAAAAATTAAGTGGGACATTTATTTATGCCCCACTTTGTGATATTGTTAATTTTATTTCAAGAATTTTACTACATCTTTTCTTGAATTTAATCGAGATCGAATTCTACACCCTGGGCAAGAGGCATTTTTTTACCCCAGTTGATAGTATTGGTCTGGCGTCGCATATACGCTTTCCATGCATCGCTACCGGCTTCACGCCCCCCACCAGTTTCTTTTTCACCACCAAAGGCACCTCCAATCTCAGCACCACTTGTTCCGATATTTACATTTGCAATACCGCAATCGCTTCCCCTATCACTAAGGAATTGTTCTGCATATTGAATATTGTTTGTAAATATTGCAGAGGAAAGTCCCTGTGGAACATCATTATGCAGTTCGATCGCCTGGTCGATATTCTTGATCTTTATAATATAAAGAATCGGTGCAAAGGTCTCTTCCTGAACGATCTGCATGTTGTTCTCAGCGATTGCAATTGTTGGCAGGACATAACAGCTTCCTGGAACATCTTCGGTCAGCACTTCTCCACCATAGATGATCTCGCCCCCTTGTTCTTCAATTTTTTCAAGTGCATTCTTGTAAGCACTAACTGCTGATTGATCAACCAGTGGTCCCATGAGTACATCAGGATTAAGTGGATTCCCAATGGGAACTGAACTATATGCTCTTTGCAGTTTTTGTACAAAATCATCAAAGATAGATTCATGAAGTAGTACGCGGCGGGTTGAAGTACAACGTTGTCCCGCAGTTCCAACTGCACCAAAGAGCACTGCCTTAAGAGCAAGTTCTATGTTAGCATCTTCCATCACGATGACGGCATTGTTGCCGCCAAGTTCAAGGATGACTTTTCCATATCTCTTTGCCGCTGCCTGATACACTCGCTTGCCCATCTGGCAGCCCCCAGTCGCACTGATAAGTGGTATATTTTTGTCATTGATAAGCTTTTCACCAATCGTGCTTCCCCGTCCGATCACAAGATTGAAGATCGCCTTTGGAACTTCCTGTAGCTCGAGAACTTGATGCACAATGTTAGTTACAGCAATTGCAGTCAAAGGAGTTGATGTAGAAGGTTTCCAGATCATTGTATCACCGCATACTCCTGCTACAAAAGCGTTCCATGCCCACACTGCAACAGGAAAGTTAAATGCAGAAATGATACCTATTACTCCGAGTGGATGATATTGCTCGAACATCCTGTGTTCTTCTCTTTCGGACTGTATCGTGGCACCATAAAGCTGACGTGACATACCCACAGCAAGGTCAGCCATATCGATCATCTCCTGCACTTCACCCAAACCTTCCGTATAGATCTTTCCCATTTCCATAGTAACAAGTTTACCGAGTTCATCCTTATATTTTCTAAGCTCAAGTCCTATCAGCCGTATGATCTCTCCTCGCTTTGGAGCAGGTATATCTCTCCATATCTTGAACGCTTCCTGCGCTTTCTCTGCTACCACATCATAATCTTCTGGAGTAGCTGTCTTCACTTTTGCCAGTACTGAGTCATCAATTGGTGAGTATACCACTACTTCCTCACCTTTCGTATGAAGCCACTCTCCGTAATACGCGCCATGATTTACCTCTTTAATTCCGAGTTTTTCAAGTATTTCTTTCATATATCTCCTATTATAGAACCACGAAATTCACGAAATAACACGAAAAATTGGAGTAAGTCAAAAACAAACTCAAATGTATACTTGTTCCCAAGCTCCTGTTTGGGGACGCTATAATCCTTTGTTTTGAAAATTTGTTTCATTTCCGTAAATTCAATGATTTTCTTGGTTCTTTATTTTCTTTTTTCCCACAAAAAGCACTAAAAACACAACAACAGATGTAAAACTATAATTCTCATAAACACAAATCTATTTTTTCGTGACTTTTGTGTGTTTCTTGGTGCAAGATCCTATTCTTCTTCCATGAAGGGATAACGATAATCAGTCGGTGGATTGAAGGTTTCCTTGATCGTTCGCGGAGAAACCCATCTTAGCAGATTGATCATATCACCGGCTTTGTCATTAGTTCCTGATGCACGAGCACCACCAAAGGGTTGCTGACCAACTACCGCACCGGTCGGTTTATCATTTACATAGAAGTTTCCTGCTGCATTTCTTAATATCTCTTTTGCAAGCAGGATCGCTTCTCTATCGTTGGCAAAGATCGAACCAGTAAGTGCATAGGGTGAAGTTTCGTCACAGAGGTGAAGGATGTCTTCGTATTTTTCATCCTCATATACATATATTGTAATAACAGGACCAAAAATCTCCTCTTCCATTGTTTTGAAATGAGGATTTGTCGTCAGCACAATTGTGGGATCGATGAAATATCCTATTGAATCATCAAAGGTGCCACCGATGAGGATCTCTGCATCATTTGCTTCTTTTGCGTATTTGATATAATCAGTAATGGAATCGTACGCAGCTCTGTCTATCACTGCATTGATAAAGTTCCTGAAATCCATCACGTCACCCATTTTCAGAGATTGTATATCTTCCAATAATGGATCTTTCATCTTATCCCATACACTCTTCGGTATATACGCTCGTGATGCAGCAGAACATTTCTGCCCCTGATATTCAAACGCTCCACGAACGATTGCAGTTCTTAGTGCATCAATATCAGTAGAAGAATGTGCAACGATGAAGTCTTTCCCACCGGTTTCTCCAACAATGCGAGGATAGGTCTTATAATTATGAATATTTCCACCAATCATTTTCCACATACTCTGGAATGTCGCAGTGCTGCCTGTAAAGTGAACACCTGCAAGTTCCGGACTCTGCAGCGCTGGATTTCCGACCTGTGCACCAGATCCTGGCACAAAGTTTATCACACCATCCGGTACACCAGCTTCCTTAAATAGCATCATAAGATAATACGCACTATATACTGCGGAAGATGCAGGTTTCCATAGTGCCACATTACCCATTATCGCGGGTGCTGAGGGAAGGTTTCCTGCAATTGAAGTAAAATTAAATGGGGTTACTGCAAAGATAAATCCTTCCAATGCACGATGTTCGAGCGTATTCCACATTCCTGGTGCAGAGTTCGGCTGACGCTCATAGATATTCATTGCGTAATAGGTATTAAAACGGAAGAAATCTATAAGTTCACACGCTGAATCGATCTCTGCTTGAAAGACATTCTTGCTTTGGGTAAGCATTGTTGCAGCATTAAGAATTGGGCGATATTTTGTTGCGAGGAGTTGCGCGGCTCGCTGGAAGATAGCAACGCGCTCTTCCCATGGCATTTCTGACCAGGTTTTTCGCGCTTCAAGTGCAACCTCGATCGCCATCTGCACTTCCTTTGCTCCTGCTTTGTGAAATTTTCCAAGAAGATGCTTGTGATTATGGGGAATCCTGCATTCTCCAAGATTTCCAGTTTTGATCTCCTTTCCGCCAATGATAAGCGGAATCTCGATCTCTTTGTTCATCATCTCCTTGAGTGTTTGTTTAAGAAGTTTCTTTTCGGGTGAACCAGCCCGGTACCCGAGAATCGGTTCATTTGTCGGAAAGGGCACCTGCAATTTTGCATTAGGCATGAACATACCTCCTTAATCTATTTTTTAATAAATTGATTTAATTCTTGAATAATTGTAGCGATTTTCTCATCATCAAAATCTTTTTCCTTCATAACCTCTTCCAGAGAACCCCACACAGGCTCGCCGCACATCACACATACGATATTTTTCTTCGAAAAGAATTCCTGAGCAGCTGGATATTTCTCCAGAAGTTCCTCGATCCACATCTCTTTTGTGATAAGGTTTTCAGCCATCACTGTCACCACGTAGTTTATTTTGAATAGCTTCTAAATGGACTTAGAATTTCATGTCAAGTTCTTGGCTGAGATATGGAAAATAATAGAACGCTGATTACGCAGATTGAGCAGATATACACTGATAATTTAAACGAATATTGTTAATGCAATGCTCACATTTGAAACAGTTTTAAATTTGACTTGAGGTGTCATGGACCACTCCGTGACACCTATAAAGACACAAAAAAGATTTCACGCATCCGACTTCATTTCATTTCGCCGTGGCAGGAAGAACGCAGAGAAGAAAAACGCAAATAACGCTGAGATTATACAATAACAAAAAAAACATGTCATTCCTGCAAAAGCAGGAATCCGGCAAATAACAGAGGTGTCATGGACCATTCAATGACACCTATTACCGTCAGGGAGTGGTCCCTGACGGCTAACAATAGTATGCAGATTTGAGTGAAACCACGAAATCCACGAAATGACACGAACAAATAAACCACAGAGATCACAGAGTACATGGAAATATTTTCTGGAAAAGGAAAACAAATTAAATTTGACAACAAGATTGGTATCTGTTTCTAAAGCACTCAAAGGAATTGAAGCAGTCTGTATAAAGAAGCGGGAAAAGAGAATATGCAACAGTTTACAAAACTCCACTTGAGTATGTAACAAGGAAAAAGTGATAAATAAAATGGAAATGCAAATTTGGTATAATAAACACAATACGCTTATTTATTTATTGAATTATTACTTGAGGTGTCATGGACCATTCCGTGACACCTATTACCGTCAGGGAGTGGTCCCTGACGGCTCAACAATAGTATGCAGATTTGAGTGAAACCACGAAATCCACGAAATGACACGAACAAATAAACCACAGAGATCACAGAGTACACGGAGATATTTTCTGGAAAAGGAAAACAAATTAAATTTGACAACAAGAGTGGAAATTATTTTTGAAGGAATCAACAGAATTAAAACAGTTTTTATAAAGAAGCGTGAAAAGAGATATTGTAATAGTTTGTAAAACTCAATTTTTCATGTAGTATCGAATATAAAATTTATATATGAAAGAGAAATTTATTAATGAAGCAAGGAAAAAGTT
>DRBZ01000119.1 GCA_011043895.1 Candidatus Cloacimonadota bacterium | reverse complement strand
ACTATTTAAAACTTCAAGCACCTTTTGTATAAGTGAATCAGGAGTGAAGGGTTTCTGTATGAAATTTGTACCGGACTCCAGAACTCCCCGTGTTCTCATCTCTTCACCAGTATAACCAGACATGAATAGTATTTTCAAATCTGGTTTGGTTTCGTGTATTTTTGAAGCTAACTCTTTACCGTTCATCTCGGGCATGATTACATCTGTAATCATCAGATCAATTGTACCTGAGTAGGATGCACAAACATCAAGAGCTTCTTTACCATTGTAAGCGGATATTACTTTAAAACCTTCATCCTCGAGTATTTCTGTAACCAAATCCTGAACCATCTCCTGATCTTCTACCAGCAAGACCGTTTTCTTGCTAGTATCACTTACTTGAGAAGGTGTGCTTTCTTCTTGATTGGAAATTGGTAATTCTTCTTCCATATACTCAACCAAAGGCAGATATATTCTAAACGTTGTGCCTTCACCGAGAGTACTCTCAACTTCAATTCCACCATTGCTTTGTTTAACAATTCCAAAAACAGTTGATAGTCCCAGACCAGTACCCTTTCCTACAGATTTTGTTGTAAAAAAGGGTTCAAAAATATGAGACACTGTTTCTTCGTCCATACCCGATCCATTATCTTGTACTTCAATGGTTGCATAATCTCCTGGGTCAAGGTTATCAATTTGCCCAATTGAATCGCTCTCAGAGACTGTTCTTTGATATATTTTAATAGACAGAGAGCCCCCATTATGCATCGCATCTCGTGCATTAACAGCAAGATTCATTAATATCTGATCGATTTGATTACTGTCAGCTTTAACATAAACATCATCCTTACTTTCAATGTTTAAAAGTATATCCTCACCAATAAGTCGCTGCAGCATGTCTTTGACATTTTGTACAGTATTTGCCAAATTAATTACTTTTGGTTCAATTATCTGTTGTCTGCTGAAAGCGAGTAGCTGTCCTGTTAATGATGCTGCTCTTCCACCAGCTTTTCTGATCTCTAAAAGATCATTATACAGAGGATTAGATCTATCGAATTTTTTTAGTAGAAGGTCGCATCTTCCATTTATTGCCGTAAGAAGGTTATTGAAATCATGAGCTACTCCACCAGCAAGTCTACCAATAGTTTCCATTTTCTGGGCTTGACGAAGTTTTTCCTCACTGTTTTTCAGCTCTTCTTCAAGTTTTTTTGATTCAGAAATATCTTCACAAATCGTGACAACAGCAATTGGAAGATCATGTGAATCCCTAACAATATCGGAAACAAGTCGGACGGGAAATGGCTCACCATTTTTCTTAATGTTAGTGCTTTCGCGGGTCATGCCCTTCCATTTCATCACCTGATCCATTTGCCATGGCGCAAGTTTCTTTTTGGTTGCATATACTCTTACGTCTTGACCGATAAGATCTTCTACCTCCCAGCCATGCATACGTGCATCAGCCGGATTAACATATATTATTTCCCCTTTTGTATTACAAATGGTAACCCCGAGCTTCATTGTTTCGACAGCTTTTTTCAGCTGTAAGAGTTCTTCTTCACGATTAATTGGATTATTTTTATCCATAGTTAATTCTTTGTGTCTTCTTAATTAGCCAGATAGACAATTTTTCCACTTTTTTTATAATTGGAAGTAGTGATTTGATAAAAATATACTCCTGGTTTTATAGAATATCCATCCATATCTGTTGCATCCCATTGTATAATTCGACTTTCAGATAGAGCATCTTGTTCAAATGAAATGATTAGTCTACCCCTTAGGTCAAATATTGACAGAGAAAGTGAGTTACATTTAGCATCTGCAAAATTGAAATTTATGATCTCAGAATAAGGATTAGGATAGCAAGTAACACTTGATCCGCTAGTTAAATGCTGGCTAACACTAATTGGTAATGCTGTTAGTTGATAAGGAGAAGAAGGTTCTCCAATAGTGGTATTGTCCTGGAAGGTTAATGTTTCAACGCAATTATATATGGAATCAGTTTCACTGTTATAGATTTTGAAAGTAATGTCTTCGCCATTATCGTTGCCAACGATTGTAAAATACCAATAGCCATCCCAATATGGAGGAAATGCCTCTTGCCAGGAAGCAATAGATCTACAATCATCTAATCCTCCTGGTCCGAATGCTGCTGCCATATTTTGGTTTATTCCTCCCTCGAAATTGGTACCATCATAAGTAATTTGAGCCATTAGTATCATAGAATATTGAGTACCGGGAATAATCTGCCAATTTGGTGGATTTGGTCTGTTTATCCTAGTATTAGCTACGATTTTCTCTGATACCTCGGGATATATTAATTCACATGTTTCAGTGACATTTAATTTATATCCCACATTTGGTTCCATAATTTCAAGATTGCCAACCCATACTCCCGGAGGATCATAAAATGTCGCAGATTCAGTTTGATTCTTAATTTGATATGCCACATATTCAATACTTGAAAGAGCATCATCCAACGATTGAGATAAATGAGGATAATACGCAATCCAATTCCAATTTTCCAATAATTGAATCGGAGTGATTGATTCTATTGGCATTCCTGTAACAGAAAATGAATCAACGGGATGGTTCATATTAATGAGATATGCGCTTCCATCAATAATTTCAGTGAGATTTCCTACCCATGAGCCAGGAGGATCATAGTAAGTTGCGGATTGTGTTTGATTCTTAATTTGATAGATAAATGAACCTAATTGGGAGAAAACGGAGTCTATTGATGGATTTTGAGGTTGAACATTAAATGTAATCCAATTCCATGCATCACCAAGCTGAAATATTTGTTTTGAGCCAACACTTAAGGTATACGGGGCGTCTGGACTACCTATAGTAGTATCATTTTGAAATATTATTGTTTCGACACATTGCTGTATTTCAGATGAGTTTTCATTATAAATTTCAAAATGCAATTCATCACCATTACTATTACCAACTACATTTATATACCAGTATCCATCCCAATATGGAGGATTTGATGGCTGCCAGACACCAAGAGAGCGACAATCTGATTCACCCCCTGGGCCAAACGCTGCAGCCATATTTGCATCAAGTCCAATAAACGGATCATTATATAGATATATTTCTGCCATAACAACCATTGAGTATTGAGTTCCCTGAATTGGTTGCCAGACAGGGGGATCTGCACAGACAATTCCTGAAATGAAGATGATAATACAAATAAAAATTAAAAAAACTTTAAACATATTGCCCCTCAAAAAAAGATGGGAAGGGGCTAGCCCCTTCCCGGAATGTTAAATTATTTTATCATCAGCATCTTTTTTACAATTGAAGAGGATGCTGTAGTAAGTTTATAGAAATAAATACCAGTTGAAAGCCGATTTCCGTTATCATTTTTACCATCCCACGAGAAGATATATTCACCAGCATTTTGTGATGTTGAAACAATAGTGCTTACCTTTTGTCCAAGAATGTTATAAACTTCTAAGGAAACAGGAGATTTTTCGGGGAGATAATATCGAATTGAAGTGGTTCTATGGAATGGATTAGGACTGTTGTTATAGAGTAAAATATTCGTATCTGAATGTTGGATTGGTTCTAATGAGATTTTTAAGGGTTTACTTGTACTACCAAGTATAATATCATTTTCAAAAGTGATTGTTTCTGTACTTGAAAGAGATTCGCCTGACGTCAAATCAACAGCTTCAAAATGAAGATATCTGGTCTGATCACCAACGATTGTGAAATACCATATCTTGTTTATATATGTACCAATTCCATAACAATTTCCTTCTTCATCAAATATACCTGATGCAAGCGAAGATTGATCTTGTATTGTATCAAATGCGATCATTGCGATCATGTTTTGATCTGCACCTGATACGATTTGCCAGTCCATAGGATTATTATAATTGTATGGAATAACAGGAGTATCTTTTGAAACTGTTGCTATTGGATACGTAAGTGTGTCTGCAGCACCCATGTTGATTTTATAACTCACACCAGGTATCATGGTTGTAAGGTCTCCAATCCAGAGGCCATTAACATATACAGCTGACTGAGATTGAGTTTTTATAGCAATGACATTGTTACCCAGACTTTGCAAAGCATCATAGAGAGTAAGTTCTGCGTTTGGGTAATATCCAATCCAGTTCCAATTATATGCCGCAGATGAATCATATTCAAGGGGGATAAAATGAGTCTCTGGATTTATCAAATATCCCGAAACTGTGAAAGGGCTAAAAGCAACATTCATGTTAAGAAGATATCCAACCCCATCTGAGAAGCCATCCAGTGTTCCGATCCATGTTCCCGACATATCATCATAGGTTGCTGATTGTGTTTGATTCTTTATTTGAAATGCATCGTCACCAAGAGGTCCAAGTACATTACTAAGAGTTGTATCAGCAGGATGTACATTCAAGGATATCCAATTCCACTGTGGAGTTAACGAGAAATCCTGATCAACTTCATGCTGAGCAGTCACGTCGAGTAGATTTATGGTACAATCTTCAAATACAACCTCTTCATAACAATCGTAGACTGTATTTGTTTCAGTATCAAAGACTTTGAATGATAGTGTGTCAGTTCCTGAATTGTTATTACTTACCATAGTTAGATACCAATATCCATCAAGCGGATAATATCCTTCCCATAGAGGATGATCGCCTTCTTGCCAGGATGCCACACCACGACAGTCTGAAATACCTCCAGAACCAAAAGCAGCAAGTTGATTACTTCCTGTTTTTGTGATGTAATCTCCATCAAGGGAACATGTAAGGTATCCAATCATAGTATATTGCGTCCCCGGTATTATATCCCAATTAAGTAAGGTTATATCGACAATAGTTGTATCATTTGCAATGACTTCAATGTCTCCAATTGTGACAGCCGCATATCCATCAAGTGACGCCGAGATCTCATAGGTACCATTCTCGACCAGAACTTCATAATATCCTGTAGCGTCTGGATTGACAGTTGAAGTGTCTACAGCAACCTCAACATTGGTTACATCACCAGCACCTCCATTGAGTGTCACCCTTCCTGCTATCCAGCCATCATATTTAATAAGATACAGCAAGAAGTTATTTCCAATGTTCTGTTGACCAGAGATGACAACAACATTGGTTATTGTAGAATCCTGATATCCGGCTTTTGTGGCAGTTACATCATAGGTGCCTTGTGGCAGTTCGATAAGATATTCATAATAAAGAAGTATTCCGCTCATTGAATCATATACAGGATATGGATGAGTACTTTCTCCACCCGCTGATACAAGAACTTCTGTAACATTACCCAATCCTTCAAGATCAACTTGCCCGACGATTTCTCCAGGTAGAATTTCATTGAGTGTAATATCTATATCGGTCGTAACATTGCCAGCAGTTACTACAACACCATTGACAGGATCTGCCGAATACCCATCAAGAGTAGCAGAAACAGAGTAAGTACCCACTCCCAGATTAATAAGATACTCGCCATTTATGTCTGGATTAACAGTAACACCTCCAGCAGTTACTTCAACATCAAGGATATTGCCTGTACCTCCTTGAAGAGTGATAGTTCCACTGATACCAGATTGTAGATATGGAAGTGCTCCCATATCCGCTCTTGTTCCATCTGCATCAGGAGTAGAATTAGGATCACCTGAATTTATACACGGAGATTTTGTCGAATCCTGAGTCGGGAAGTTTGCCCATGTAATCTGGAAATCATCATTGTCAGGATCAGCAAAGAGAGGATCTTCATTAATACAACCTGTTCCAAAATAACTCTGCCCTGTTCCGTCCTTAATATCCGAATACGTGGCATAAAGATTACTCTGTGGCTCGATATAAATGCCATTAGTTGCATTATTCCAGACAATTGAATTTACCATCGTTGCATCAGAATTGTATAAAAGTGCAATTCCAGAACCGTTCTGATATGCCAGATTTTTTGTGATCGTTGTTCTGTCTATCGTTGGAGAAGAATTATTATAGCAAGAAATAGCACCACCACTCCACTGTGTTGCGTTATTGTAGATCTGACAGGATGTAATAGTTGGATTTGAGTTAAAACAGCTTATTCCTGCGCCATCATATGTTGAGGTATTATCAGAAATGATGACTTCAGTCATTATTGGATCTGAGTTCGAAATATATAATCCTCCTCCAGAACCAGTTGAGATATTATTATTGATAACGACGGTATTAAAAATAACATCAGAGTTATATAAATATACTGCTCCGCCGTTACTCACTGCGGAATTGTTTTCAAATGATGTGTTCTGAATCAAGATATCAGATGAATTTGAACAATATAATGCTCCTCCACGATAGTCAGGCGAAGCACCCGTGGCTTTGCCGTATTCAATCTCGCAATAAACGATCTTTGAACTATCCTGTCCGTTTGTATTCGTATCTATAAAACGAAATCCATGCCATCCTGTAGCTGGAGTCTGTGCAGTGAAGGTAATAGTGTTTCCCGCAGCACCTTCTGCAAGAAGGCGTCCATAAATGATAAATTTGTAGTGACCTGAAAATTCAACATCAACCCCAGGATCTATTGTTAATTGGTCACCGACAATAATCTGTATTTCTCCATCAACGATATAAGGACTACCTGCAATGTTCCATATTCCATTTACATTACCAGCAGGTATATGAGTTTGAGCTAAAAGAAAACTGGTACTGAGAAATACTAAACCAACCAGTAAGGTTATTTTTTTCATTGTATCCTCCTGCATATTATTTTTATGTTTTTTATGGTTCTACCTGAATTATTTTCATTCCTTCATTATCAATTGAAAGTGTATAACTACTGGAAAAAACAAGAGCATTTGGTGCAGTGTCCATCTTATATGAACCAAGAATATACGAAGATGGAGTAGTTGTTACATCAGCAACAATAAGCCCAATTTCACTGTCTGCAATATAAACGTAATCATCCTGACCAGTTACCCCGAAAGCAAAGCCATTAGTATGTACAGATGTAACTAATACAGGATTTGATGGGGTTGATACATCAATTATAAGCAATCCATCTTCGCTGTCTGCGATATATAAGTTGTTGTTATTTACAAAAATATCTTTTGCACCTGTTGTAAGATAAGTAGATTCCAGAGTTGGATTATATGGATCGGTGATATCATAAATTGCGATACCGTTCAAACCCTGAGCTATATATGCATAATTGCCATTAACAAAAATTCTTTGAGCATGACCTCCCGTAGCAACATTGACCACAAAATCCGGAGTGGAGTTAGCAATAAAGAACACAGTAAGACCATTATCTCCATCCGCGATATAAGCAAAATCTCCAATTACTTCTATATCGTAAGGGATTCCAGATGTTGAACTACTACCGGAAGGTTGTGGATTCAATGGATTAGAAATGTCAACTGTAGTGATAAGTCCTGGAGATACTGTGCCACTATGACTGGTAACGTAAGCAAAATTATCTTCTATGTCTACCGAAAGGACACGATCGTCAAAGGTATCCATCGTATAGACAATATCAGGACTTTCCGGATTACTGTAATCTATGATTTGCAATCCAGCATAATTATCCGACACGAAAGCATACCAGCCAGAAGTCATAATATCCTGCGCAACTCCTGGAGTAGAAACTTCACCAATAAGATCGAGAAGTATGTTAATAGATTCCTCATTGCTATTACCTGAAGTATGAGTGCCGGAATATGCTTTTACACGGTAAGAAAAAGTACCACATGGCTCTGTAACATTATCGATGAATGTAACTATATTGCTGTCAACAGTAGCGTAATGTTCTATCCAATCTGATCCCCCGATCTTTTTATCAATATGAAAGCCGGTTTCCCCAGCACTATTATCCTGCCAATTGAGCCTGATCTTATTATTATCCGGTTTTGATAGAACAAGATTGGATGGAGGGAGATAGGTGGGGATAATTGAATTTTCAACGCTGCCAGTTGTAGTTGTTCCTACAAACGCAGAAACTCGGTAATATACTTCTTCAAACAAATTAATATCGTCAATGAATGATGTTACGTTTGCACCAAGAGTTCTATATTTACTGGTCCAGTTACCATTCCCGATCTTTTTATCAATATAAAATCCTTCTTCTCCGACACAATGATCTTTCCATGAAACCTGTACTTGAGCTTGGGAGATCTGTTCAATTTGTATATTCGTAGGATCACAGTAATTGGAGAGATAAGCAATGATCTCAGAATATGGTGAGGATTCATCCATTGACTTATTATAAAATTTCACTTTATACGCATAAACAAGACTGTCGTTTGTTGGAATGTTATCTACATAAGTGAAAAACAGTGTTGAGATATTCTGGTAATTGTCGTTCCAGTTACCTGTTCCAACTTTACGACCAATTACAAAATAAAGAGTATCAGAATCATTATGTTCTGGAATCTGATAGGTCCAGCTTATTTCAATCCTTCCTTCTTCAACCTTTTTTAGTTTTAGGTTTGATGGAGCATTGGTAAGATCGGGATCAGTCAATTTCAGATCACAGCTAACCATGTATAATGTTATTGCTAGGGCAGTAAGCAATAAAAGAATTGAAATTAGATTTCTTTTTCTATTTTCCATTATCTTCCTTATCTTTTTTAAAGAGTTGAGATGCGTTCTCGTTGTCCTGTCTGTGGTCTTGAATCTGGTTCATTGTAGAAAGCGCTTCTTTCCTGCGCTGTTCGATTGGTTTGGAGATTTCTGCTTTGAGAATGACGATCATCTCACGAATATTTGTTTCTCTTCTGTTTGATCCGGTGAGGTAACGAATGCCTAGTACCCACCAGGGAAGATCTTTCAAAATTGGAATACCCACTCTAGTAATAGTTTCATCGGTATCGTACAGTCCACCGATGACTGTTTCTTCACCATCATAAAGCAATACTTCTGTTGTAGACTCACTCTTGTTTATTACAGTACTTAACTCACCAGGATTTGCTGAACTTTTCTGTACACTCACATCAAGATGAATTGCTTCTTGACCTTCATCATCTTCAACCACTGTTGGTGTAACGTTCAATATGACACCTGTTTGAAAGAACTCATCAGTAATATTTCCAGCTTCATCGCGTTTCTTCACAGAAAAATCCTGACCGACCTGTATTTGACCGGTCTTTCCTGAAATAACAATGACAGATGGTCTGGCAATAACTGTTCCCTTTTGATGGGATTCTAAAATACTGAAAAGTGTATTAATGTCTATCGTTACATCTCCAGATTCGAGTTGTGTAACAGCTGCAGCGCTGAATACATCTTCTGCCACGCTTCCACCATTGAAGTTTATAGACGCAACAACTTTTCCATTGAATAACGTGGACCAGTCGATACCAATGCTGTTAAGTACAGATTTATCTGCCTTGAAAAATATCGATGAGATTCTCACTTGTTTGGTTTTGGGTGTGATCTCAAATTTATCCTTGAGTTCTTCTTCTATATCTTCGACAGGATCAGTGATGACATAAGCTCCTGGTTTCTCTTCAAGAATAAGCCCGATAAAATTTACAATCAAATAGAGTGCATTTTTCCAGTATACTTCTTTCACAGGAATACCAATAATACCGCTGTAATTACTTAGATTAATGATCTGTTTGCCTTCGAACTGAATTGCAAGAACTTCAATTGCATTGATTGCTTCAAAAAAGGGAGTTTCTCTACTTATTGAGATGAGTTCTGCTCTTGAGACTTCTGTATCATCAATCCATTGAGCAGTAAGGGGAACATACAGAAGCAAAAACATCGAAAAGATTAGAAATATTTTTTTCATTGCTCTTCCCCGCTTAAATACATTTTAATATCTTGTGATATCCCGATTCTGTTTATTTTGAATACAGCGCATTGCCGATTCCATTGAATATAGCTGAGATATCCATATGCTACCCTAGAACCGGGTACGAGTGTAACAATTTTTCCACGACTATCTCGCATAAAAACTTTATCTGGTGTAAGACCGATCAGAGTAGAGGTGATAATGTTTAGATATTTATCCTCCTCTTCACGGTCAAGGGGTGTATGAATTCTGGAATAGAAAGGATTGTAGGGTAAATTTACATAGCTGAATGTCCTGAATGGAATCTCAGAGATCGACGTTCCGGTTTTCTTGTCATAAAATACATTAAGCTTCATGGAGAAATCAACCGTATCCTTAAGCGCAACTGATGTTTCTGAAATTCGAACGGACTCTATCACATATAATGGTGCTTGATATTCAATCTGGAAAATGAAAAAATGAAGAGACTCGATATTGGCTGAACCGGTCAGATTGTAGGAGTTAAATGACACACCACCCTTCTTTCCGCTTTCCGCAACTTTGTAGTCAAATTTAAAATCTGGAGTAAAAGTTTCGGTAATATCTATCAAATATTGATATGTTTGGGTAGGGGTGTCATTTTTTAAAATTACTTTGTTTTCTTCAAGAGCTCTTTTCCTAATTTCATCAAGTGAGGCAATAATTTCATCTGTCTTATCAAGATCAGGATTAGTTTGTTTGAGTTGTTTGAGCGTTGCAGTATTTTCCTGGAAAGTCTTCTCAAGTTTTTCCATCTTTTTTACAGATTGTGCATTTGACATAATCGAACCAACGATCACAATTATGAGAAGGACACCTAGAATTATCGAATTTCTTATCGCATATGGCATTGCATCAATCCTTTAAATTAATCGCTTTGAATTGAGCGATATCAGCAAGTTTACTTTGAGGAAATCTGCTTATGAGTTCGTTCCAGTAATACAGCGCTTTGTCGTTATTTTCCATTTTTTCATTTGCATTTCCAAGCATCATAAGCGCATCAGGTGTTTTTCTCGAATTATCCTGAACCACATCCTTGAATATTGTTATTGATTCATCGTAGTTACCAAGCTGATACTTTGCTTCACCCATAAGATATTTAGCATTATGAACAAGTTCACTCGTGGGATGTTTTTTGATAAAAAGACTGAAAAGTTCATAGGCTTGCTGGTACTCTTTTGCAAAATATTTGTCTACAATTTGAGAGTATTCATCTTGAGGTTTTGAATTTTTCGTATTGTCTTCATTTTGACCAGGATTCTTAATCAATGTCTCAGCTATCCAATAATCAGCATATCGATTTGTCTGAGTATTGATCTTTTTTCCCACTGTAGCAGCTTGCTCTTTAGAAAATTTTTCATCAAGGCGCAAACGATAAATAGTCCTACCCTCGATATTGATAGGTAAGATCTTCGTAGTATATCCTAAAGATTCAAGAATGTTTTGTTCATTGAGCACTGCATCATAATTTGTATCTGCATAGAGCTGAAGTTCGTAGCGAACGTTCTGATCAGGAGAAGAATTCTCAAGAGCTTGTTCTTTTACTTTATCTTCAACCTCAGCTTGTGAAAATTGCTTAACTTTGGATCGAGCTATAGGAGTAAGCCGGTTGTTAGGATATTGAGTGATGATCCTGTTCCAATAGACAATCGCTTTCTCAATCTCCCCTTGTTGTAATAATGTATTCCCTAACATCATAAGCGCATCTGGAGTCTTAAAACCACCCTGTGCGATGATCTTTTCGAAAATTTGTATGGCTTGATTATAATCTTTGATCTGGTAAAAACACTCTCCCATCAGATATTGCGCACTATAAACGAGATCGTTCTCTGGAAATTCTTCAATGAATTCTTTGAATTGATCAAATGCCTGTTTATATTGTCCCGAAAAATAAAACTGTGTAATGTCTTGATATCTTGATTTCGGATTTGATGATTGAATAATTGTTTCCCTGTCTTTTTGAACTGTTTGGGGCTGAGGTTTGAAGTTGTCCATTTGAATTTGCGGAGGAATCAATTTCTCCTTATCTTTAATAAATTCAATACCTGGTTCAGATTCTTTTTTTTGATTTTCTATATCAAGAGGGTTTGGATATCCATAGGTGATATCATATTGCCAGATTGGCACATTTTGTATTGTGTTCTCGATAACTTTTTCAATTTGACCATTTGGGAAAAGATTAGAAAAGGGCACGACATTTCTTTTCCTTGTTGTAAAGCCAGATATTTTAAAAGTCTTGTCCTGACTAGTAAAGGAAGTAAGCCAGCTTATCTTATTATCTTTAAAGGAGTTAGAAATGACATTAAGTATATAATACCATTGATTTTTTCGATCGACAAGATTCCCCACTTTCTTTATGTTCTCTTCAAGTGTTGCAATCTCATTTTTAACCTGGCGGAGTTTAACTACAATAGCCCTGTTCCGTTTCAACTCAATCTCAATAGCATTATTCTGCCTGCCAAGTTCGATCATATCTTCCTTGATCTTCAGATTCTTCAATGTTCCAGAAAATGCTACATAAAATATTGCTGCCAGAATGATGAAGCCATGCCAGGCAATTTTAAATGGTTTCTGACTTTCTATAATTTTATCTGGAAGTAGACTACAAGAATAGAAGTTTTTATTTCTCGGTTCTAACGCCTTCCATGCAAGAGCTATGGGGATGCAAAATTCAGAGATTTTCTCAGGAGTGAATCTTTCAGATTTTGCTTGAGGGATATGCAGATTATCGAGTGTGATTCGGTCGATTTTTGAATCCGAGTTAATTTTTTGTTTGAAAAAAGCAATATCTTCATCACTGGTCATCTCTCCTGCAAAGATGATGTTGCTGGTTATGTTTATATTCGAGGTATCTTGTTCGAGTATGATTTTTGAATAAATTGCCTGACGAAGATATTCGATATCAGCTTCTGGAACTATAATGGGAAAGTGTTTAATATAATCTTTACCCTTCATCACAATTCCCACTTTTGTTTCTAAACCAATATATATGATCAAGATATATTCTTCGTCTGAAAAATCATAATTATTACGAATGAGATTCATCAACGATATTTCTATAGGCTCTATAAAACTATAGAAAAACCTTTTTTTGGAAACCAACGGGTTTATTTCCTGAAGTGCCTGCAGCATCTCGTTGTTTCCTCTCTGAACAAAAGCAAGAATCGAATTATCCGGATTCCTGATAAAGTCGTAGGTATTCTTCTTTGTACGATCTTCCTTAGTTAATATTTCTTCTCTGAGCTGCTTCTTTATGGAGGATCGACTACGTGATTTTGCAAAGGTTTCATCAAATTGATTATAAGAAGTGTTTTCTTCGAGAGAGTTCAGGGCGAGTTTACTATCACTAAGTGGAAATTGTGATATGAGCTTCTGAAATTCTTGCTTACCTGTAACAATTTCCTCTTCACGATCAATATCACTTTCGGCATCGAGATCAGTTTCTTCCAGCTCTGTCAAGTCGGGTATCTTAATTTCTTTTTCCAGTTGAGCAAGATCAGGTAAAATTTGTTCTTCTTCATCAGTACTGTATTGAGATTCTAAATCCGGAGTGACATCTTCTTGTGGGTATAAGGGTAGAGATAGCATCGTCTCTTTCAATTCTGTGAGCGATATTTTGCCATTAATGATACTAAGCTGTGTAACTTTGATGCTCAAGCCATCCTGAAATATACCAATTGCAGTTTTGCCGTTTTTTCCCAATTTCATTATGAATAAGTCAATAATTGTTGTATACGTTTTCTGTTATTTGAATAATTTAAAGCAACTTCTTTGGAAATTTCACCTTTTTTGTAAAGAGTATAGAGATCTTGTTCAAGTGTAACCATACCAAGTTTCTTACCTTCAGTGATCATTTGATATATCTCATTGATGTTTTGGTTTCTAATCGCAGCTTTTACAGAAGGTGTTACAGAGAGGATTTCTTTAGCAAGACTACGCTTGCCCTGTATATTTGGAACAAGTTTCTGCGAAATAATAATGGAAAGCGTATCAGCAAGTCTCAAGCGGATACGTTCCTGTTCTCGGGTTGGGAATTCACCGATAATTCTATGTAAGCTATCTACGGCAGAACTTGTATGCAAGGTTGAAAATGCTTTGTGTCCGCTGTCTGTTGCTTCAAGCACACGAGCGATAGTATCTGGATCTCTCATCTCACCTACGATAATCACGTCAGGATCCTGGCGAAGACATTGTACAACACCGTCCTTGAAAGTAAGAACATCCTCACCAACTTCTCTATGTCTAATGATGCATCTGTCTGATTTGTGAACGTATTCTATCGGAGCACCGAGAATGATAATGTGTGCGTCATTGTTATGGTTATTCATATCAACGATTGAATCAAGAGTACTGCTTTTACCAGAACCAGTTATCCCAGTAACAAGTACAAGACCGGATTTTTCATATTGCAAATCCATGCGCTGAATAATCGGGAGGGGGAAACCAAGAGATTCTATTGGAAATAAATTTTGATTGATCCTCCTGAAGTTTCCAGCCAGCACATTACTTTCATAGTATATGTCACTTCTAAATCGGCTTGGGGTCTCGCCTTCTTCAAGTACCATGCCTACAGATAGGTCAACATTCTTATCCCTGAATAAAATTACTTTTTGATCATCTGATAACACGCTAAGCAGGATCGCGGTGATTTCATCATGAGTATATTGAGGCATATCTTTAGCTGGAGATTTGATACCATATGTTCTATACCATACAAAGTTGTTTGAACCCGGACCTCCAATGTCCATATCAGAAGCATCAATTTCGCGCATATGAATGAGTAGTTTTCGAAGATGCTCGTATGCTTCTTTTCTCCAAGCAGCATTATACGTAATGATCTTATTAATGTTTTGAAAACGACTCGTTCCAGTCAAATACTCTGGAAGACCGACAAGCATTTCTGGAGTAAACGATAAACCCATTACTATCCTACCTAGATTTTTTTGTGCTGATATTCATGGTCAAGGCAAAAAGGATTGATTATGAGAAATGATTATTTCTCGCCTGTGACCAGCTTCAGCATTACAATTCGCTGGATTGCTTTACGCCATTTCGAAAAGAGAGTGTTAATCAGGTTGATCATAAAGCGCTTCATAAGGCGTTCACCTTTATACGCAAAGAAATCAAGAAGTTTCTTTCTATCAAAAAGCTTAATTCTGCACGATGTTTCTGCGCGTAATGTGGTGAAAGTGGAACTGGCAAGTATGAAATTTTCCTCAGCCCAGGTGTCATTTTTCCTTAGATAATCAACTGTTGTATTGCTCAGCCAGATTGAAACTTCACCTGACTCAACTAGAATAATCGAGTTAGCATCTTCTTTTTCAATCGCGATGGTCTGCCCTGCTTCATATTTACGAACACGACCTAATGCCATGAAATCATTTTTATCTTCAGCAGTAAATCCATTAAGAATAAGGGGCTCTCCTTTTGATCCCTCTGTACCTGGTTCAAATGCTTTCTGAAGTGGGCCATAAAGATCTTCCGCATATTGTAAACCCTTTTTGACAGCTTCGAGCAGTTCTTCTGCATTGATCGGCTTGGATAGATATTGGAACGCACCAGCATGAACCGCTTTAACCGCACCCTCTATGCTCGAAAATCCAGTGGTAATGATAATCACAGCAAGTGGTTGCTTCTTTTTAATGCGTTTCATAGTTTCCAATCCATCCATTCGAGGCATGACCATGTCCACTAGATAGAGATCAAAATCATCATAGTTCATTTTATCAAGACCGTCTTGTCCATCTACTGCAAGTGTAACTTTGTAACCTTCTTCTTCTAGAAATTCTTTGCACAGCTCTCTGATGCTTTGCTCGTCATCGATGATAAGAATGTGTTTTTGCATATAACGTTTCCTGTTTGGCTTATTTTCCCCTTGATTCCTTGATAAGGGGCAATCGCTTCAATTCTTGTAAACGAGATAATATACCATTTATTTTATTGATTGCTTCAGTAATTTGGTTGCTAGACTTATGCAGTTTCTCGTCGTTATATTCACTTGCTGCCTTTTTTACGCGGCTTAGAGAAAGGGAAATGATACTGAGGGGATTATTAATATCATGATCGATTCCCGCAATCCCTGCAGATACTTTCACAACTTCTTCATACTCTTTAAGGCGCTGTTCATCAGAAACAATCTTATCTTCCTTATCTCTAAGAAAATCTTCCTGATTCTTAAGTTTATCATTCGCTTCAAGTATCTTGAGGGAAAGCTTCCTGACCATGTCACTGATAAAACTTGAGATAAAAGCTATAACGGTGAATAGTCCGGTATAAGAGATAAGGAAAATCGTTTGTGTTGCTACATCAGCATTATACGTATGACCATCAATCGGAACAAGCCAGCCAAAATTATACATAAGAATCAGAAACAGTAAACTTAAACTACCAATCATAGCTGCTATAAATCCGCCGGCTTTCTCGATGGATAAACTTGCAGTAACGACCGCAATGAGAAATATCCATACAAAAGAACTGCTCAGCCCACCAGTAAGATGAACTACGATCGTTCCAAAAATAATATCCAATATGATCTGCGCAGCGCCTATGATGTTGTTCGAAGTTATGATTTGGAGATGAAAGAGAATGTTCAGCACGCTGATTCCAATAAAAGCACCCACAAGAGCGATAATAGGAACCGTCTGATGGATTAAGCCGATGCGAAGTAGTCCAATTGCGAAAAGTATAAGTACGATGAACCATCGGATCTTAAGCCACCAGGAAAACATCATTTTTTCCGAATCTAACAATCTAATTTGCTCCATTTTTCATCCTTATATAATTTTTTATTCTTCATTCCATTCTGTTATTTCCAGCGATATTTCTATGGGTAATGCATCAAGGGCATCTTGAATAGCTTCTGCATCAAAAGAAACCAAAGCATGGGCTCCCACTGATGCATCACCAATGACATATACTGCTCCGGTAATGTTTGAATGCGCACCAATTGATAATTCACCAAAGACTACAAGAATTCCGTCGAAATCAATATGAGCTGTTGCACTAAAGTCACCATTAACGATAAGAATTCCTGCTCCCGACCAGTCCGATGTGACCTTCAAATCATTATTCATCCAGGTCAGACTGTCTGGCATTGGTTCATTATTGGCAGGAGTTTCAATATACGAACCCAGAGAAATACACTCATCCTTAACTTCTTGTTCTGTCATACCGAATGT
>DRBZ01000059.1 GCA_011043895.1 Candidatus Cloacimonadota bacterium | reverse complement strand
TCGGAACTCTGTGGTTGCTTCGCAACTTTGCCCTTCGGGTCATATAACACGGTGTATGCGGGTCGCTACGCTCACCCAAATTGCGTTGCTTCGCTCCGCAACTTCGCATATACCGAAACCGTTGAACTATAAAAAATACAACGAACTATTCCATGAAATCTCTAACCATTATGCAGTGATCCCTAATAGCTCTGGCAACAAGAGAACTTTCTATTATATTTTTCATTTTTCATTTTAAATTTTCTATTTTACATTTCAATCAACTCGCTTGACATACAATTCATAAAAAATCTATACAGAGCATTCTAAAAATATAAAAGTAGCTACACATGAAATTTCTAAGAAAATTCTCTACACAGGACTTACTCTACATTGCGATCTTCAGCGCATTGGGTCTGGCGATCAAACCGCTCATCACCCCCATTGCCATAATGCTTACCCGTATGTTGATGATCACAGGTGGTTCTCTATTCGGTGGCTTGTACATGATGTGGATCGTTCTGGCAATCGCATCGGTAAGGAAACCATGGACAGGAACTCTGGTAGGGCTGATCCAGGGATTTGTCATGCTTGCCCTTGGAAATGCTGGACCTCATGGTGCACTCTCGCTTATCACATTCACGCTACCGGGATTCGCAGCAGATATGACTGCATTTTTTATGAAGAATTATTCAAAAGCAATATCACATATTCTTGTGTGTATCATAGCAAATATCACAGGTACGATAATCGTATCACTTCTCATCTGGCAACTTCCATTCATTCCGCTTCTCATTTCATTAGGACTCAGTGTACTTTCTGCAGTTCCAGGTGGTTTTCTTTCATTCGTGATCTATAGACGTCTGGCTCAATTCGGATTAGTTTATGAATGACGACTATCTTCTCAAAACATCGCATCTTTTCTGCAAATTTCCATCGCAAAAAGAATGGTTATTGAAAGATGTCTCGATTGACACCAAAGTTGGTGAGATCATTCTGATAAAAGGAGTGAATGGAAGTGGTAAGACAACGCTGCTTTCTTTACTATGCGGTATTATTCCAAAAGAGATTAAAGCAGAAGTACGTGGAAAAATTCATATTAATGATGTTGAAATAAGCGATCTAACGCTTGCACAAAGTTCTCCTTTCATAAGCATGACCTTTCAGGAACCGGATTATCAATTGAGTTTTCCAAAGGTTATATACGAACTCGCTTTTGGCCCTGAGAATTTGAAGATATCAAGGCATGAAATTGAGGATCGCATCAAATATGTAACTGAACTCCTTAAAATAGATCATCTCTTATACAACGATATTGCAACGCTTTCTTATGGGCAGAAAAAGCTCGTGTGCATTGCATCAATAATGACACTTTCACCAAAAATACTACTCCTCGATGAACCCGATGATGGTCTTTCATTTGCATCTGTTGAACAGGTAAAAAAATGCATTTTAGCATACAGAAATGAAAAACTATTCATTATTGCAACGACCAAATCGTACTTTGATGATATTGCAGACAGGAAGATCACACTCTCATGAAACCGCTGTTTTCACTTAACAATTTCAGTTTTTCTTATGATGGCAAAGCATCCATTTTAGATCATATCGATCTTGATCTCAGAAGAGATGAAGTCGTCATTCTAACTGGAGAAAATGGAAGTGGTAAATCAACACTTTGCAACATTCTAAGCAAAAATATCACAGGATTTAGAGGAAATGTTTTTTTTGAAGAAAAAGACTTTTCGAGGATCGCTCCATCTTATCTCTTTTCAAAAATTGTATATATCAAGGAACAAACACAACAAAATCTGCTTGGTGCAACTCCTTATGAAGATATTGCGATCTGGCAGCATCGATTCATACATAAATATACTAAGCATCTGAAAGAAGAAAGGGCATTTATTCTTAAGAAATTTGAACTTGATACAATAGCTGATAAACCTCTCTGGGAATGTAGTGCTGGGCAGCAAAAACGTACTGTGCTTGCAAGTCTACTGTTACAATCACACAAATTTTGGATTCTCGATGAACCTTTGTATAGCATTGATGAAGATGGCAGGAAAATTCTTCTTTCCCTTTTAGTACAGCACAAAACTCACGGAAAGGGAGCAGTTATTGCTACAAATAATCCCAATGCATTCTCAATTATTGCTGATAGAATAATAGAAATATCCAAAAGTAAAATAACTATACTATTTGGCTAATAATGAATCCAAGAACGCTACTTGTACTCTCACTATTGATCTCAACATTATCGGTCATTTTACCTGAAGTGGAGCAATTGTTAGTGCTTTTGGGGATAAGTATCTTTTTTATTTTTGTGCTCCAACCTTCGAAAGAAAGGTTTTCTTTATTATGGAAAAGATTAAAGATATTGATAATAATTATTGTTATTTTGTTCATTATGCAGCTTCTATTTCGACATGATGGTAATATTCTATTTCACTGGAAGTGGATTACAGTCTATACAGAGGGCTTCTTCATAGCATTGCAAGTCAGTTTGCGCCTGTTGATATTATTTCTTGTCGTTTCACTTCTCTTTGATATTCCCTATTATGATTTCCTGCTTGCTCTGCGTAGTTGGAAACTTCCTTACGAATTCTCTTTGATGGTTGCAAGTACCTTTTATTTTGTGCGAGCATTTGAAGATCAGTTCAGATTCACAAAGGAACTTCTGATTATTCGCGAGATTTCTTTTAAGAAAATCCCTCTTTTTAATAAGTTTCAAGCTTTTTCAACAGTGCTATTTCCTGTGATCGCGAGAACATTGCAAACGATAAAATATCGTGCGATTTCTCTCGATATTCGAGGATTCAGGTTATATTCTCAACGAACGGAATTCATCTCTCATAAACTGAAGTGGTTTGACTATGTAATTCAAATTACATGTGTTTTGCTATTCTTGTTGGTTATGTATTTTCTTATTTCAAATAAATAAAGGTGCACAAAAGCACTCTGATGAACGCTGAATGCTTTTCTAATAATTTCTGCTATCTGTATCTGCGAAAATCTGTATAATCAGTGTTGATCTGCGTTCTATTAAAATATGAAAATTAAAGATATAGATTTAGTTATTTTCGACATGGACGGCACGCTGTTGAAGTCCGAGAATTATGCGATAACCGCGATTCAAGATGCGTTTAAGGACCTTTATAAAAATCATGGTATTAAGAAAGAATTACCTTCTCATCAGTTGATACTTGGAAAGATCGGGCAACCATCCATGCAGTCCTATCTCGATCTTCTGGATGAGGAGCATAAGCATCTTATTGATGAACTGCACACAGGCATTCAGGATCATGAAGAACGTGCGTTGAAAGCAGGATTGGGGGAACTGTTTGAAGGTGCTGAAGAGACCTTAGATTACCTACAACAAAAGGGATATAGGATAGGGCTGGAAAGCAATTGTTCGATGCGATATTTCAATAATGTAAAAACAGCTTTCGATCTTGAACCTTATCTTGATATTTCTCGATGCATTGGTGAAGAAGAAGGACTGAGTAAGATTTCGATCATTTCAGGTTTTATTAGTAAGTTGAGAAGTAAAAAAGCTGTTGTCGTTGGTGACAGATTTTATGATGTGGAATCCGGCAAAGCAAATAATTGTGTAACTGTCGGCTGTCTTTATGGATATGGCCCGAAAGAAGAATTGAAGAATGCGGACTATTTGATTGAGGATATAAGGGACTTGCGGGACTTATTATAAAAGGGGCTGAATATATCAAACCTGAAAATAATATGCATTCCCACCGAGGGCATTGGGGAAGAGAATGATTTTTGTTATTTCATCAAAATTAATTTCTTCGTTTATATTCACTCTTTACCAAGCCCCAGCTTGGTGAAGCATAATGCGAAGTTTCGTTTATGCTTCTCGTTCTTAACTCCGCTATCATTTCAATCCCGTGAAGTCAAGTCCGAGAAATATTATTTAATCAATATCAGCTTAAGAACCTTGCGAATGGTTGACGAAGGAATCCTTCCACCTTCGCTCTGCTCCGGCGTGGCAGATCGCAATGGTTTGGACTTAAGCGGTTCAACCTTTGCGAAGGCTTTCAGCCATTCGCAAGGTTTCATATTTATTTCATCAATATCAGCTTCTTTGTCTCTGCGGTTTTGCCATTCACTATCAGGTCTATAAATATATTCCAGGTAAAAGCTCTTTACCTGAATTATCTTTACCATTCCAATAAATACTCTCAGTTTCATCTTCTGGAGCCAAAGCCGATGGTAAAGTTCTTACTAATTCACCTTTGATGTTATAAATAGAAACTGAAACAAGACTTGCTTTATCAAGTGTGAACCGGAACTTAGAATTTGTATTTACAGGATTCGGCACATTCTTGAGATCATACACAATAGGCAGCTCTATATTAGGAGGAATAACCGAAGGATCGGGAATAGTAATTTGAATAACCATATTGTAAACCTGACATATTCCACTATAATCTATGCTTTCCAGCCAGTACCAGTATGTTTGCTCAACAATAAGGTTTTCACTTGTGTCATTATAAATATAGTAAGATGGTTCTGTGGTTGTGGCATTTCCCGGGATCATCACATCTGTTATCCTTTTTGAAGAACTGAATTCTTCTTCTTCATTACGATATATATTCCAGCCGAGATTATCAACTTCTGATTGGGTAACCCAGGACAAGGTTGGTGTGTTATTGAGATATTGGACTGTGAAGGATGAGAGGGTGACCGGGAGAGAAATCCCATCCACTGTCCCGATGATTGCTGTCCCTTTATATGAATTCCCAACATCTCTATAAGCAACCACAAAGTGAGTAGGGTCAAGAGTAGCAAATACTAACATAATCAGGATTTGCTGAATTAAATACAACTTCAGAACTCCAACTGAGATCACCTGTGGCTCTGTTTCCTCGTCCGTTTGCGAACCGGGCAATTTTCGTTGCATTAATTTCGTTGCCGAGATTGGTTTGTTCATCCACATACTTTTTGGAATCCTCCTGAATTTGGTTTTGTGTCTCTGCCAATAATGCACTATTCAATGCGAATAACATAATCAGCATAAATTCTAAAAAATAAACTTGTTTTTTTTATCTTTTTCTTCCTTGTCACGCCGTAATTAAATGAAGGCGGACTGTCACGCTGTAATTAAATGAAGGCGGACTGTCACGCCGTAGTTCCCGAATCTTCAGGGCTGAAGTGGATTTGATTTTATTCGCTTATATAAAATCAGCATCAAGGTAAACATCGCAATGAGGTCGATTATATGAAGAAATCCCCTCAATAACTCATTAAACTAATTGAATAATTTAAATTATGTTGGTGAAAATTGAGCAATGATATTTACTTAATCAATTTTAATTATGACCTTTTATAGTAAGCTCAATTAATAAAATCTTTTCATAAAAAATATTTAAATAGAAAGCTATATGTTCTTATTAATCCTGTGCTTCTCCAACCATCCAAATTTTGGATTTTTTATTCTTTCAAATTCCCCCACATAGGGCTTAATATCAATAACTGGCGTTCCATCGAGCATATCAACATTTGTAAAAGTAATAAGATTCTCTTTAATTTTCAGAACTTTCACTATGGTCATCCCAATATGATTTGGTCTGTGTGGACTACGTAATGCAAATACTCCATGATCTTCATTTTCCCATGATGGATGTCCCACCAGGATAGTCTTATCACTCTTATGAAAATAGAAAAGCACAACAAGATGCGAAAAGCTATCAAGATCCTTCATTGCATTCACATATTCATCCTTTATTTCGATCTCTGCTTCGACTTCTTCTCTAAGATATCCCTGTCCGGGTATCTCTTTTGAAGTAGTATATGGACTATAAATAACACCGATCGGTGTAATATTTATTGACGTCATAAATGTATCCTTTCTGGTTTGGCACACTTTTCAGAAATTTTCTTTGTTATTTCAAGTTTTCTGAGAAGTGCAATTTTTGAATCTACAGTACAGGTTAAAAAACTTGACTGTATTTTTCATATATAAAGATGTTTAGTCAATTATGACAGGAGGTTTTTTTGTCAGTAAAGATCAGACTCAGAAGAATGGGTGCTCGTAATCAGCCTTCCTACAGAGTGGTTGTTGTTGATTCCCGCAAGAAAAGAGACGGTGCATATATTGAAAAGATCGGTTACTACGATCCAAAGCCCGAAGAAATGCACTACAAAATTGATAACGAACGAGCAATCTATTGGTTGGAGAAAGGTGCGATTCCCTCAGATACCGTGAGAAGCCTCTTCAAAAAAGAAGGAATTTTACAAAAAATCCACGAAAATAAGTTTGGAAAAGCTACATCCAAAGCTCCCGCAGAGAAATCTGAGAAAGCTAAAGATGACAAAGAAGAAAAAGCTGAAGATTCAGCCGAATAAACTCAACGCAGGAGGCACTAAATGAAAGAGTTAGTGGAATTCATCGCGAAAGCATTAGTTGATAACCCGGACGATGTCAATGTGAAAGAAGTAGCTGGAGAACGTGTGACTCTTTATGAATTGAGAGTTGGCGATGGCGAAGTTGGTAAAGTGATTGGCAGAGGTGGAAGAACTGCCAATGCAATCCGAACCATTCTTAATTCTGTTTCAACCAAGCATGGTAAGAGAGCAGAATTAGAGATCATTGAATAACAAAATATGAATGGAAATTAGTGATTTAATTTCCATCGGGGTTATTAAGAAAGTAATCGGGAGTAGCGGAAAAATTTCTGTTATTCCCGATACTCTTTTTCCAGAACAATATCTTTCTTTAGAATCAGTATTTATCGTTTTTCATGATGATACTGTTATCTTTGAAAGGATTAAATCTATTGATTTTGTAAATGATAAGTTTACTATTGTGTTTGATAGAATTGATGTCATAGAAAAAGCAAGATCATTACTCAATGCTCGAATCATGATTGCTGAAGACATGCTCCCTGAACTGAGAGAAGATGAATATTATCCCTATAAGTTAAAGGATTATATGGTCGTGACAGTCAAGGGAGCTGAGGTTGGAATAATAACAGATGTACTTACAACACCGGGTCAGGAAATATTGGTGATCCCCAAAGGCGAGAAAGAAATCATGATCCCTTTCTGTGATGCTTTTGTTGTAGATGTAAATACAAAAGATAAGATAATTACAATAGATCCGATAGAAGGATTGCTCGATGCACATTGATGTATTAACACTTTTTCCCGAAATGTTCGCAAGTCCCCTTTCGCACAGCATTGTGAAACGAGCGTTAGAAAAAGCAAAGCTTTCCATTGAATTGATTGATTTTAGAAAATTTTGTACTGATAAACATAAGCAGGTTGATGATTATCCTTTTGGCGGAGCCCCAGGTATGGTTATTAAACCTGAACCAATTTTTCGTGCCGTGGACTATCTAAAAGAAGAACGGAAAAACATACTTGGGCATAAGCCCTTTCCGTTGGTTTATCTCACACCCCAGGGAGAAACTTATAGTCAGCAAATTGCAAAAGAATTTAGCGAAATGGACTATCTGGCTCTCTTGTGTGGTCACTATAAAGATGTGGATTACCGTGTACGGGAGCATCTTGTAATGAAAGAAATATCTATTGGAAATTATGTGCTTTCTGGTGGTGAACTTCCGGCAATGGTGATCATTGATACAGTTGCACGGCTGCAACAGGGAGTACTGACCAATATCGAATCTGCATACAGTGATTCGTTCCAGACTGATTCTCTTGATGGTCCTTATTATACCAGACCTCGAGAATACCGTGGCTACTCAGTTCCTGATGTCCTGATTTCAGGGAATCATAAAAAGATCGAGGAATGGCAGCAGAAAAAAAGAAATGAATTCACCGAAAGGATGAAAAAATGATGTATGATAATTTGTTTATCGGACTTGTTCATCATCCTGTTTATAATAAGAATAAGGAGATCGTAACAACCTCAATTACGAATTTGGATATACATGATATTGCTCGAACCTGTAAAACCTATGGTATTCGTAACTACTTTATTATAAATCCTGAAAAATCCCAGCAGGATATTTTTAATAAACTAAAAGATTTCTGGAAGACAGATCCGGGAAAGGAATACAACATCAACCGATTTGACGCCTTTAAATTAATTGATCTCGTACCTGATATCGAAAGCGCAAAGGACTGGATCAAACAACGGTATTCCCAAGAGCCAATTGTCATTACTACCTCAGCAAGATTGGTGCCAGGAAGTGTGTGCTATTCCGAGATGAGAGAGATAATAAGACGGTCATTCCCAAAGTTGATTCTTTTTGGAACTGGCTATGGTCTTTCTGATGATGTAATTAACTCAAGTAATTTCCATATATATAGAATTGAAGGCACTTCTACCTACAACCACCTTTCTGTGCGAAGTGCTATTGCTATAACACTTGACAGAATAATCGGGGATTATGAATAAGGGCACTATTCTCGTACTAAAATTTTAAATAAAATAAATAATCATTTAGAGGTTTTTTATGGATATTTTATATAAAGTTGGTCAAACGCAAATGAATAGAGAGCTTCCGGATTTTAAAACCGGCGATACGATTAAAGTACATTATACAATTCGTGAATTTGAAAAACCCCGAATTCAGGTTTTTCAAGGTATTGTTATTCAAAAAAAGGGTTCGGGCATCAATAAGACTTTCACAGTAAGAAAGATCAGTCATGGTGTAGCAGTGGAAAGGATCTTTCCCCTTTATTCACCATTGATACAGAAGATCGAAGTTGTCAGTTATGGTGATGTACGTCGAGCAAAACTATTCTATCTCAGAAAATTGCGAAGTAAAAGTACCAAAGTGAAAAGAGGGAAGAAACCTATCGGCAAAACCACAAAAAAGGAAAAAGAAACCACCGAATAAGAGAGATTACAAGAAAAAAGTTAGCAAAAAACCATCTGGTTTTCTCAACTTAGTTGACATTCCCGTTCGCAAAAAATATTTTGCTTTCTGATAATTATGTTAGAAAGAATTTATTTCAGAAAAGAATATTGGCGATTTTTTGAAATCTTGATGTTCCCTATCGCCATAGTGCTGGGATTCTTTGTCATATATCAGCAGTTCCATCCTGAGTATATTTCTCAATTTGAATCCTATTCAAGAATTTTACTCTTCTATTTCGCACTTCTTAATATTTTTAAAATTATATATAATCAAGGAAATATTCAATACATTAAGAAGATTTTTATAGATCTCTGTGCGGTTGTCATTTCTTTCATTTTCTTTCAAAATCTCATTATATTTCAGGTCTATATCGTTCTCAGACAGATAATTATACTCATTGACATGCTTGCATCGACAAAACCAGCAGTAAACCTTTTTTCACGATTCAGAAATCATCCCTCCAAGGTCATACTTATCAGCTTTGCCTTTATAATTCTTCTGGGTACAACCTTTCTTACTCTTCCTCTTGCATCATCGAGTGGCGAAAGTATCGGTCTGATCGACGCTGCATTTACCGCAACTTCTGCAACCTGTGTCACAGGATTGATCGTTCTGGATACAGGGAAAGATTTTTCCACTTTTGGGCATGTAATTATATTGATACTTATGCAAATTGGTGGGCTTGGCATAATGACATTCTCAACTGCATTGATAATGCTTTTTGGTAAGCAAATAAGCTTACAGGGACAATCGCTTCTTCAGGGTGTACTGGGTGAAGCTACAAAAGACAGTATCATAAAATTGTTGAAAGCAATTATCGTAACTACTTTGATTTTTGAGCTGATAGGAGGAATGGTTCTCTATCTTAAGTTCCATGCACATCCATTTTTCGAAGGTTTTTCAAATCTTCAGATTTTCGGACACAGTTTATTCCACTCTGTTTCTGCATTCTGTAATGCTGGATTCTGTCTTTATCCAGACAGCTTCATGAAATTTCAGGGAAGCTGGATCGTCAACGTTGTCATTATGTCCCTAATCATTATGGGTGGTATCGGTTTCACTGTGATGCTTGATGTGTATAAAAATGTCATTAGAAGAAAACATATAAGATTTTTATCACTTCACTCAAAGATTGTCATAGTTACAACATTAATTTTAATCATTATAGGGAGTATTCTCATCTTTACATTTGAATATAAGACTGAATTTCAGCAGCTTCCGCTTAAGAATGGTGTCCTCGCATCAACATTCCAGTCTGTGACGACAAGGACTGCTGGATTCAATACGATGGATATTTCAAAGATCAGTTTTGCAACAGTACTTTTGATGATCGTGCTTATGTTCATTGGTGCATCGCCCGGTTCGACCGGTGGTGGAATAAAAACAACCAGTTTTGCCATTCTTGCACTTTCTGTCTGGTCAATCATTCGAAGACGTGAAGATGTCGAAGTTTTTCATCGCTCCATAGCACCTGATGTGCAGAAAAAAGTTATATCACTTGTGATGATCTCTGCGTCTATACTGGTCACACTCATTCTTGTGCTTTTTATCTCTGAAGCAAAACAGGATTTCAAGTTTGAACAGATCATTTTCGAGGCATTTTCTGCCTTTGGCACAGTGGGACTCTCAATGGGCATCACTCCTCTCTTGACATCCATCGGCAAACTTGCGATTATTGCATTAATGTATCTTGGGCGAGTCGGTCCATTAACGATCGCCTTTGCCCTGAGTGAGAAAAAAATAAGGGCTCATTATCATTATACACATGAGAATATTGCTATTGGTTAACAGGTAAAATATGGAGGATTAATGGCTCAATTTGCTGTAATTGGTTTAGGAAGATTTGGTAGCACTATTGCTGAAACATTGATTAAAAAAGGAGCAGACGTCATTGCGATCGATAATGATGAAAAAAAGGTCGAAGAAGTACGAAATTTTGCTACTAATGCCGTTTGCCTGGATTCTACTGATGAACAAGCGCTTCGTGCAATAGATATCACGAACGTGGATGCAGCGGTTATAGCTATTGGGGAAAACATCGAAGTAAGTGTTCTCACTGCTGCTATTCTCAGAAAAATTGGTGTAAGTAAGGTTTATGCTAAGGTTGATAGCGAGCTCCATTCGAGGATACTCTCTATCATGGGCGTTCAACGCACGATATTTCCAGAGCAATATGTTGGACGGGAAATAGCAAATCTTCTGACCTCACAACATATCTTTAATTACACTGAAATATCCAAAGAACACAGTCTTGTAGAGATAACTGTTCCTTCATTCTTTGTGGGTAAGACTTTGAAAGACCTTGATGTAAGGAATAAATACAACATAAGTATTATTGCGATTAAACGATCTGAGCCCACTGTTGATGAATTCGGAAATAACGTCCTTCTCGAAGAGACCAATGTCATTCCTTCAGGCGATGATATGCTGCAAGAATCAGATCGAATTTTAATTATTGGTAAAAACAATGATGTAGATAGACTGATAAGATTGTCTGAGAAACGGCAAACAAAGGAATAATTTGGAGATACCATGCATTTAACATTTCAGGACAAATTACGAATAATTGTTATAATATTACTTGCAATTCTCATTATAAACGCTTGTTTCATCCTATACAAGATAAATTCAAATATGATACCAGATTTCATACAAGAGAGGATCGCAACAGTCCAGTATATTTTCTTATTTATCGAGATCATTCTCGGTATCATGCTACTTTTCTACGTCCCGATGATCCTACACCAATCTCTTAAACCTATCGAATCTGTATTTGAGGAGTTAAGGCGAGGAAAGTACGATATCTCAATTCCGGAAGAATACCATCGCGGACCTGTTGCCAAGCTTATTACTTCTACGAACATTATGATAAATAACCTCAAGCTTTTCGATAAAGAAAAGAAAGGTAAGATCCTCGAATATGTGCAAAGGATCAATTTTATTATGGAACAGACAGATGATGGCATTCTTATAACTAATGAGAAAGATAAAATTGTGATGATAAACAAACACGCACAAAACCTTCTTGGGGTAGTATCTGCAGAGGATCAACCGCCACTGCTTGACTTCCATTACGAAGCAGAAGTAAAGAAATTCTTTCAGGAAGCATCTTCTCAAAGAATACTCATCTCAGAACGTAAAATATATATTCAAAAGATAAAGAAACATGTGTCCTTTCATGTTGGTATCATACATGACGACAAGGGAGAAGTAAGAGGAATGGTTTTTGTGCTCACTGGTATAGACCTGAAGAAATTATATGAACTACCACGATCCGAAGATGGAAAAAGAAAATCTGAGGGATAATATTGATTCTGATATCACACTTGTAGTGGATTCTGAGGAGCATGTTCGAATAGATAAATACCTCGCGTCTCTTGAATTAGAAGCACTACACTCGCGAAGTTTTATAGACCGCCTTCTGGAAGATGACTATATAACTGTTGATGATGCTATCGTAAAAAAGAGTTATCCAGTCCAAAAAGGTGATATCATACATATCCGAATTCCAGTTCCTCCGGATAAAGATATTGTCGCGGAAAATATTGAGCTGAAATTTGTTTACCAAGATGAACATATTGCAATAGTAGACAAGCCAGCTGGTATGGTTGTTCATCCAGCACCGGGACATTATGAAGGCACTCTGGTCAATGCTATCATGTATCATTTGAAGACTCTTTCAAAATCTGATGATCCACTCAGACCGGGTATTGTTCATCGCCTTGATAAGGATACTTCAGGACTTATCATCGTAGCAAAAAATGATTTTGTGCACGCAAAATTGAAAAATCTTTTCCATAATCATGAGATAGAGAAAATTTATATCGCCTACACAATGGGTAATTTTGAACCAAGCGAGGGATCGATTAGAACATATTATGGCAGAAATCCACGCAACAAAAGAAAGATGGCAGTACTCGAGGATGGAAAACTTGCAATCACTCATTACGAAGTTATCGAGCGCTATCCCGGTTTTGATGTTACGAAAATTTACCTCGAAACAGGACGAACTCATCAGATCCGCGTACATTTCTCATTCTTCCATCATCCGGTAATGGGAGATTACTATTATTCGAACAAGAAGCAGATGCTCAATCTTGTTCCCGATCAAACAAAGAAACTCATAAGACACATGCTTCGTCATACTCTGCACAGGCAAGCCTTACATGCGCATCAACTATCTTTCATTCATCCTATCACAAATAAAATGATCTCGGTAACAAGTCCTATTCCACCTGACATGGATAATGTGCTCAATATCGCACGAAAAACCTTCTATTATAAATAGACATTTATCCTAGAAATTAAAAAAAAATTGCCAACCTGTTCCTCATTTCAAAGTTATGTAAAAAAATTATACGGTGAACCTATGAAAAAACAATTTTATATTTCAAATAGAAAAGCCATGTCTAAACTCATGCCAGATAAAAGCTTTGCTATCTTCTCAGCAACGAGAGCAGATACAGGAAATTTGCCCGGAGAATTCGTTCAGGATGCTAATTTCTTCTATTTAACAGGACTCAAGGTTGCAAATGCCCAACTCATCGTTGCAAAACATGGAAAAAAATCTCATTCAATGTTGTTCATCGAGCGAAATATTCCAGAGATGGAAGTATGGATTGGTAAGAAGCTGTCAAAAAATGACGCACAGGAAATATCAGGAATTGAAAAGGTATATTACATAGACGAATTTCCAAATGTGATTCATCCAATTGCTTTATCCAATGAGGTTTGCTATTACGATCACATATCCAGTAAAATCGGATCAAATCTATCAGATTCACTCTATCAGCTCAAGCAAATTACCACTCACTACCCAACACTTACGATACAAGATCCTGGGCAATTACTTACACAGCTTCGTGCAGCAAAGAAAAAAGCAGAAATTGAGGAGATGAGAAAGGCAATTCGGATTACACATGAAGCGATCCTAAATGTTATGAATCATACTAAGCCAGGTATGATGGAATATGAACTTGAAGCACATTTCAGATTTGAGTGCGTGAAGAACAATGCGAAACAAATGGCGTTCTCCCCTATTATCGCCAGCGGGGAAAATGCAACTATACTCCACTATGAGAAAAACAATGGGAAAGTAGGAAAGGATGATCTTGTATTAGTGGATGTTGGTGCGAAATGGAACGAATATTGTGCGGATATTACAAGAACATTCCCTGCAAATGGAACTTTCTCTACACGCCAGAGAGAAGTGTATGAGGCGGTTCTGGCAATCAATAAAGCTATTATCAAAAAAGTGAAACCTGGACTTACACTCAAAAACCTTCAGGATGAGACCATCAAACTGATGAAGAAAGCACTCAAGGAATTGAACCTTATTAAAAAGGATGAGGAATTCAAGAAGTACTATATGCACGGAGTAAGTCACACCCTCGGTCTTGCTGCACATGACCTGGTAGATCGATCCAAAAAGCTGGAAAAGGGCTGGGTGATAACAGTCGAGCCAGGAATATATATTCCCGAAGAAGGAATTGGTGTCAGGATTGAAGATGATGTACTCGTCACGCAAGATGGCTATGAAAATCTATCTTCAATAATCCCAAAAGAGGTTGACGAAATCGAAGCTATTATGCATCATAAATAAGGAGAATCATGGAAAAGACTGCGATATATCCCGGAACCTTTGATCCGATCACGTATGGACATGTTGACATCATCGAGCGTGCATCAAAGATATTTGATGAAGTCATCATTGGCGTAGCAAAAGAAACATATAAGGAATGCCTTTTTTCTCTAACAGAACGGATTGAACTTGCCCGAGAAGCGACAAAACATCTTCCTAATGTTATCATTGAGTCTTTCACAGGTCTGGTCGTTGATTATGTTCGTAAGAGGAACAGTAAAGTTATGATCCGTGGATTACGTGCGGTTTCTGATTTTGAATATGAATTGCAGATCGCTCTTGCAAACAGAACACTCAGCGAAGAGATTGAAACTGTTTTTCTTATACCGCAAAGTAAATACCTCTACCTGAGTTCCAGTCTGGTAAAACAGATCATCAGTACTGGGGGTTCGATCAAGGAATATGTGCCTGAAACAATACGTGAAAAAATGGAACTGAAATACAAAACAAAAGTTAAGTATGAGTTACAAGAAGACTGTTCTTGATAATGGTATCACTGTTCTCTCTGAACATATAGAACATGTTCGATCAATCTCGGTTGGCGTGTGGATCAATGCAGGATCCAGAGATGAAACACCTCCGAATCTCGGCATCGCACATTTTCTTGAACATATGCTCTTCAAAGGTACAAAGAATAGATCAAAAATAGATATAGCATTTTTCCTTGAATACCTCGGTGGCGCAGTCAATGCCTATACCAGCAAGGAATATACATGCATCTATGCCAGGTGTCTTGAAGAACATTTACAGCAGAGTATAGACCTGATATCCGATCTGCTTCTTCATTCTACCTTCCCTGATGAAGAATTAGAGAAAGAAAAAGAAGTGGTTATCGATGAGATAAATGATATAAAGGATTCTCCCGGTGACCTCCTGTTTGATAAATTTTACGAAGATATATTCCCGAAACATTCGCTTGGTCATCCAATTTCTGGTTTCGAAGAAAACGTGTTAAATTTCAAGCGGGAAATCTGTACCGAATTTATAACACAAAACTATATTCCTGATAGAATCGTGATAACCGCCTCTGGATATATTGATCATAAGAAGCTTGTGCAGTATGTTGAACAGTTCTTCACATTCAAAAAGGATATAATAACAACAAAACGAGTATTAAATCCCCCACAACCAATTAAAGAATTTGAAAAAATCTATTCAACTGAGAAAAATCAGCAGACTCACTTTTGCATCGGCACAAGAACATTTTCATACACTGATAGCGATAGATATAAACTTCTCGCCTTGAACGCTATTTTATCAGGAGGTATGAGTTCCCGGTTATTCCAGAATATTCGTGAGGAATATGGTATTTCTTATGATATCGGCTCATTTACAGATTTCTTTCATGATGCTGGATGTATGGGAATCTACGCTGCTACAAATCCAAAGAATAGTGACATGTGTATCGACCTGATTCATAAAGAAGTAGATAAATTGGTTCATGAGAAGGTTGATGAGACCGAATTACAGCGAACTAAAGCATTATTAAAATCAAGTATTTTGATAGGACTTGAAAGCACCTCTGCACGTATGAATCGTCTGGCAAAGCAATACATTTATCTGAAAGAAGTTTATCCTATTGATAAGGTGATAAAAAACATTGAAAAGATCACACCTGAAGATTTACAGGAACTTGCTATTCGATTATTTGACGGAGTGGATTACGTTACTACGATACTTCGTTCCACAAATGGGAATTAATTCGATTTACTGATCCTAGAATTATTTTTACAAATTAGGCAATTATTAATTGTATTTTTTAATCTTTGTGAAACATCTATATCTTTTCGTGGAGATTCCGACAAAACATACCGCTTATTCTAAAACATGAAGAAAGGAGGGTAATGAGAAAAGTGAGAATTATATTTGACAAAAATTTTTGTAAAACCAACTCTCAATTTAATTATAAAACCTGAAAAGGAAAAATAATGGACGTAAGTATTAAGAACAAATTCACATAGTTACACTCGGAGGTGGTGCTTTTATTAGCAACAGTAATCCTGTTTTCATCAATTGTAATATTTCTAATAATATTGGAACCGATCCTTATGGTGGAACCGGAGGAATTGTGTGTGGTAGCTCTAAGTTCTTAAATTGCACTTTATGTAATAATAATGGGCAACAATATGGAGCTGCATATGTTACAAGCGGAACGAAAGAATTCATCAACGTTACAATAAGTGATCATAGTAATCCACAGGGAGCTATTCATGTAAGTGACAATCAATTATTAGATTTAATAAATTGTATATTATGGAATGAAGGAAATGAGATATATTATGGTACAGGAGGGCAGAGTTATGTAGAAGTATCATATACCGACATCAGAAATGGAGAAAACGGTATCCATACAAATGGGAACGGTACATATAATTGGGGAGACGGCAACATAGACCAAGACCCGCTGTTTGTTGGTGGAGAGCCATTCAGCTATGAGTTATCCCAAGATTCACCTTGCATCGATGCAGGCACGCCGGACACAACCGGGCTGAATCTACCTGCAACGGACTTAGCAGGTAATCAAAGGATTTATAATGGAAGGATAGATATCGGTGCGTATGAATATCAAGGATATGGCATAGACCAACCGGATACTTCGTTTATTCATAGTTTGTATCTCTTTCAAAACACACCCAATCCTTTTAACAATGAGACAGAAATATTGCTCATAACAGCGGATTACGAAAGAGTGGAAAATTACACCCTTTCAATATACAATACC
>DRBZ01000022.1 GCA_011043895.1 Candidatus Cloacimonadota bacterium | reverse complement strand
TCTCGTTTGGAATTCAAGGAGTGGAAGCTGAGAGCGGGATATGAAGTTGGGGAAATTACTTCTTATATGGAACTAACTCCCAAGTATAAGAAGGACATTTACGGGAGTAAATAAAGAATTAGGTGTACGAATGAAGCGATATTACACAATAACGAATAAAATTATTTATATTATATTATTTACATTTCTATTTCCAGTATATCTATTACCTGATAGTAATTCGGTAAGCCCAACAATTAATGATCATATTTATGTTTCCGAATGGTCTTCGGCAGGACTCGAAAATGGTGAGTTGAGTGATGATTTTCCTTTAATAACCGGAACCATACAAGTAGATGATCCAACGGGAAATGATTATCAAAAAATTCAAGATGCTATTAACGATGCAGCTGATAGCTCTGGTATATGGGCAGTGATGTTGCAACCTTCAGTGGTTGATACTTATCATGTTGACCAAACAATCGACATGAAATCTAATGTTATACTTTGTGGTCCATACCAATGGAAAAGTGACAAAGACGAAGGAGATAGAGCAATAATTGAATTTCATATGTCATCCCCATCTGTTAATTGCATCATTTTTGATGGGAAAGCAGATGCAGGTGTAGAAGATGTATATCTTAAAAGAATGGATGGTGGAGAGACATCAGGTATAGATTATGGCGTTACAAATAATGTATACTTTTATAATAATTGTATTAAGTATATACCCCATTACTCTCCGACATCACTAGATAATAATTTTATCGGTTGGGATGAAGAGGACTTGCTACTCGCTGATCCATCACAGAATGATCTTCATTTAAATTACAATTCCCCACTAATAGATATGGGTATGTATCCCACCAATTCTGCAGATAGTTTGATATATGAATTGTATGAAAATACTGATTATGATGGAAATCCACGAATTGTTTTAGATACAATAGATATCGGATGTTATGAATTCTTTGAGTCCGGTATCTATCTTCCACAAAAGGAAATAGATTTTGGTAGCATTCGTCATGACAGAACATCTACACAGGATTTGATTATTAAAAATGTCGGTAGAGATAACACCATAACAAATATTGAAATATCATTTGAAGAATCCATTGCTGAATACTATACTGTGGATGAAAATGATATACCAACCGAAATTGCTTCGGGGGATTCTGCGTGTATTCTAATAGAATTTTGCTGCCATAAAATGTTTGTGAATTGCAGCGGATTAATGACAATTACAAGCTCTGACCCATATATGCCGGAGATACAAATGTTGGTTTTTGGTTCACCAGCCCTTGATAATGAATGGAATTGGATTTCATTTCCCGCATTAGAGAGAGACGAAAATGGAAACCAGGATGCAGAAGAAGTTTTAGATATATTAGTGCCAAATGCCCATCAATTAATTACTTCAGGGGAACAAATATTATATAATGGAAGTAATTGGATACATACTAATTTATATGATATTGAAAGCACTGTTGGTTATAAACTTGAGATGTTTAAAGATTATTCATGCTATCCCTTTCCGATAATTGGTGATTCAATTACTATTATTTCACCTGATACCGAAATTCATCTCGATGCTGGTTATAACTGGATTGGATATTGGCTTCCTCAGAGTCAGAATTTCGACGAAGCTTTTGGACCTGATCACTTCGAAAAAGTACTTTCAATCCAAGCAGAAAACTGGTATTACAAACCAGATCCCGATCCTCCGGAAAAGGACTTCCCTGGCCAATCACAGAATATTCCAAGCTCATTCATTCACCCGCTTCATTATGGCAAAGGTTATATCGTTGAATTATCTGATTCAATTAATTTAATATGGAATGATCCTACTGGTGGTAATACAAAGGAACGTGGTTATGAAGAGACGGAAGCATTTTCATATAATGAAAAGGAAACCTATGAAGTGATCGATGTTATCGGACTTGATGAATCAATAATTGAGATCGGTGTACTTAATACTGACGATGAGTGTCTTGGAGCAACTAAAGTCGACAGTCTTGGATCAGCTCAAATTCTTGCATATATAGGTACTCAAACAAAAACCGGAACTGAATTGACATTTTGTGTGTATCAAGGAAGAAATATTAAAGAATTGAATGATTATTTACTATATGATTTCAAAACAAGGGAATTCATTAAAGCACCCTTAAGGGCTGGTGAAAGAAAATATAATCTTGTGTTGTTTGATTCGGATAATCCCCAATTGTTAGATAAACTGATACTTCGGCAAAGTACTCCAAATCCCTTTAATTTCAATCATTCTAACGTAGAAATTTATTATGCAATTCCCAAAGCTGATCATATCTCACTAAAAATTTATAACATCAAAGGACAGTTGATCAAAACATTAGTTGACAATGATAAAATGGAAACAGGTTATTATACAGTAGAGTGGAATGGGAAAGATGATCATAATAGAAATGTTTGCAATGGTGTTTACCTTTACAAATTAGAAAATACCACCTCTTCGATTATTAGAAAGATGATTGTGTTAGATTAGGAATACAGCAAAGGGGAGGGAGCTTTTGCAGCTCCTCCCAGATTTAAAGGTGACTTTATCATGAAAAGATTAATTATATTCGTATTACTGTTAGTAATTCATTCTTCATTAATGGCAGATATCCACATCGTCTCTCTGGATGGCACTGGAGACTTCACATCTATCCAGGATGGTATCGATGCTTCTTCGAACGGGGATACGGTTCTTGTATATCCCGGAACTTATTACGAAAACATTAATTTCAATGGAAAAAACATAACCGTTTCAAGTCTTTATCTCACCACACAGATCGATTCATTTGTAAAAAATACTATTATTGACGGAAATTATAATGGGAGTGTGGTGAAGTTAGTAAATGGTGAAAATAACACAACATTCTTATGTGGTTTCACTCTTCAGAATGGTACAGGAACTTTAGATCGCTGGGAGATAATCTCAGGTGGTGGTATTTTTTTATACAATAGTTCTTTGAATATAGTCGGTTGTATTATTCAGAGTAATGTTGCCACTAGGGGTGGAGGTTTCAGGATTGAAATAAGAAATAGTAGCAATATAGTAAATTTTAAAAATGTTACAATAAAATATAATCATGCCTATGAGTCGGGAGGTGGTATTTCTTTGACATCAGACTCGCCAGTTACTTTTGACCAGATTGAAAGATGTAATATTTATTTCAATACTGCAGGAAGCGGGAATGAGTTCGCCCATCATGATTTCGATCAGGACCCGGTTCATATATTTGTGGATACTCTTACAGTGCTTGATCCGGATGAGTTTTTCATATCTAGTTTTGTCGATGATACAATCAATATACAACATGGAAAAATTTCTCCGATAAATCAAGATTTGTATGTTTCGCCGGATGGTGATAATACGAATAGTGGGATAACTGAAGACGAACCACTAAAAAACATATACTTTGCGTTAACAAAGATCGCTTCAGATAGCTTGCACCCAAATACAATTCACATTGCAGAAGGAACGTATTCTCCTTCTTCAACAGGAGAAAAATATCCACTAAATTTAAGAAGCTATATAACATTGCAAGGATCGGATAAAGAACTGACGAAACTCGACGCAGAGGAATTATCCTGTCTGTTTTATGATTGGGATTATCAAAAAAATTACAAAATTGAAAAATTATCAGTTATTAATGGAAATAATCTTTTAGGCGGTGCTATTGTGTTTGTTCAACCACGAGAAGTGGTCATAGAAGAAGTAAAGTTCGAATTTAACAAAAGCCCACAGGGATATGGATGCTCTGTAATAAATTTTCCAACAATTAGTACTTTTTTAATAAACTCAACCAGTGTTTTGATAAAGGATGTTGAAATTATTAATAACCAAGGAGGGGGAGCAGTAAAAACTGGTCCTTCTGAATATACAAGAATTGAGAATTCGTTCATTAAGGGTAATCTTCCCAATTATCAATCAGATGATTTGCAGGGATGTGGCTTATCATTAGGTGGTCATCCATATTATGAGAATAGATGGTTTTCCGAAATAATAAATACCGAGATTACAGAAAATATTAATGAAACAACAGAATGGCCAAATGTAGCTTCGGCTTTATATGTTACGAATAAACAGAATGCAGTTTTTGTGAATTGCACGATCGGTAATAATGATGCTCCATTAAGTGGTGAGGGAGTAGGTATTAAGTATGGATCGAATGTTGCTTTTTACAATTGCATTCTTTATGGAGATGATCCAAGGGAGATGTATGTCGATGGGAGAACGTATCCCAATACCGTAACTTTCAGCCATACACTTATAGAAGGAGGGCAATGGGATATAGCAGTACAGGGTACGAATACACTCAACTGGCTGGATGGCAACCTGGATACCAATCCTATGTGGGAAGGGATTGGTGAATATCCATATTATTTATCATCAAATTCTCCATGTATCGATGCAGGAACTTTGGATCTGCCGGATAGCATTGAAATACCCTTATACGATCTTGCAGGAAATCCACGTATTTATGGAGATATGATAGACATGGGCGCGTATGAATGGCAGGGATACGGAATTGATGATGAACCGGAATTGCCTGAAAACATTATTACTTTTATGAATAATCCCAATCCATTCACCGACCATACAAACATCATTTGCAGTATTAAAGACATACAAAGCAATAAGGATATATCCCTTAAGATTTACAATTCACGAGGGCAGTTAATTACGTCTTTCGGTAAAGATAATTTTAATTTTTCACCTTACACAGAAATCTACTGGGAAGGGACAGATGAATATGGGAATGCTGTTACGTCCGGAACATATTTTTATAAATTAGTGTATAATGGAGATGCTGTGGTGAGGAAGATGGTGAAGGTGAGTTATTAAAAAAATCTCACATACTTTCTTGGTTATAAAAAACCCGGTAACAAGCGCTACCGGGTATAAGATTTTTGAGATTTAGTTATTTTGGAGCTACAGCAGAAATGTTCTCGGATACATGAGGAGTATGATTTTCTAAAATTTACAGTAAATAGCTTTGTGAAAACCTAGAGCTTTCGCATGGGGTGATGATCTTCTTCTGCTTTGCGGACATAGTGTTTGGTTATGAAATGTGCACCTACTCCAGCTATTGCATATGCAATTGCAACGCCGATAAATGCACCCGACACTTGCAGCAGATATGAGCCCAGATAAGCAAGGGGAATGTACAGCACAAACATCTGTAGCCCAACAAGTCCGGCTGCATGAAAGGGTTTCTGAAGTACATTAAGCGTCGTATTTCCCAGCAGAAGAACTCCCTGCAAACCGTAACTCAAAGGAACAATACTCAGGTATTTGATTATCGTTTCAACAACTTGTGGATCCTTATTGAATATCATTGCAATAGGACGGGCAAAGAAAAAGAGAATGAGAAAAGTACCAAATCCCCAAACAAGGGAGAACCTTTCTGCAAGCTGCATCCCTCTTTTCACGCGATCGAACATCTTTGCACCAAGATTTTGTCCGATAAATGGCCCAAATATAGAAGAAAGAGCTCGTATGACTGCGAGTCCGAAAAATTCAATTCGCGATGCAACTCCAAAACCAGCAACCGCTTTTGTTCCATACGCAGATATGATACGGGTCATGATACCAACAGAAATAGGTAAAATCATCCGAGCTCCTGCAATAGGAACACCGATGTACAAAATGGATTTCCAGGAATCGATCACTTCATTGAGTGAAATTTTTTCAAAACTGATCATCCTGTACTTCTTTATCAAAACCCATGCTGCAGCCATAGAAGCACTGAACCGAGCAATAACCGTCGAGATCGCTGCGCCTTGAATACCAAGCTGGGGAAAGGGACCAATCCCGAAAATCAGCATAGGATCCATAATGAAATTCATGATGACTGCAACAATCATAATTGCGCTGGGCGTTTTTGTGTCACCAGTCGCACGGATCGCATTATTGCCGAACATTGGAATAACAACAAAGGGCATACCAAAATACCAGATGCTCATATATTGTTTGATGTAGTGAAGAACTTTTTTTGTAGCACCAAGCAAAATAAATAGTGGTTCAATCGTAAATAATCCTATGATAACAAATACCACGACGATCAGGAAAGCAAGTAGCAAACCATCTGTCGTCAACCTGCGAACCCGATAGATATCTCCCTCTCCAATTGCTCTGGAGATCAGTGCGGAGCCTCCCAAACCAAGACCAAGTGCAATGCTGTTTACTACAAGCACGACAGGAAACGTAAAGCTCAGTGCTGCGAGTTGTGTGGCTCCGAGTTTCCCCACAAAAAATGTGTCCACAAGATTGAAAGCAACCATGCCAATCATGCCGATAAGCATGGGAAGCGTCAATTTGATCAGCATTGGACCGATCGCACCATCAATGAGCTTTGCTTTACTATTCTTCATCAATTTCAACTTTCCGTAGGAATTCAAAATTTGATGATTTTTTTCGTCAAGCTTATAGAAAACTTGAAAGAAAAATTTCCTATTGCATAATCTAAAGAAAAAAGAAGGTAATATGCGAAAGATTATAAATCCATATAAAAAATATAAGGGCTATAATTGCTTCGGATGTGCACCCGAAAATAAGCACGGATTGCAAATGACCTTCTATGAAGATGGAGACGAGATCGTTTCGGTGTGGAAGCCAAAGGATTTTTTCCAGGGTTACTTAAATGTTCTGCATGGGGGTATACAAGCTTCACTTATCGATGAGATCGGAAGCTGGGTCGTTTTGATAAAAGGAAGAACTGCAGGAGTTACTTCAAAATTAGAAGTCAGATACAAAAAAGCAGTGTATGTCAATAAAGGAACGATTAAACTCCGCGCAAAAATACACCAAATAAGAAGGAATCTCTATACTATTTACGTACGATTATTCGATGCAGAAGAAACACTCTGCGCAGAGGGATATGTAACCTACTTTACCTTTTCCAAGGAAAAAGCATCGCAGGATTTTTATTTTCCTGATTATGAGGAATTTTTCGAAGACTAATCTACTTCTTCTTCGCTGAATTTCTCGACCTGGTAGATGTAGATTTCTGTGTCGGATTCTTTATAAGCATTTGCCGGTAAACCTGCCTTATGAGCACACAGATTTTCCAGAAAAGTAACTCTATCCCAGCCAGTTTCTGTGGCAACCTGAGGGAGGAATACACCGCTTCGCCAACCCTTTTTTATCCAAACACCATCGATGCCCATGCGTATTTTTTTCCAATCATCGATCTTCTGCATGGGTGAGAGTACTGATATCTCAATAGTGATATCTTTCAACTCATTTTCTTTAACTTTTGAGAATCTTGGATCTTCGAACGCAGCAGAGACAGCCATTTGTGCAACTGCCTCATAGAGTGGCATCTGTGCATGCATGTGACCTATACATCCGCGGAGAGATCCATCCTTATTTAAGGTAACAAAAACTGCACGTTCTTCCAGCAGTTTCTTATTTCCAGGTTCTTCTGGCTGCAGTTTTTTACCATTTTTGAGGAAATAAATAATACTTTGTCGAGCCAGATCAAGAAGATATTTTTTTTCTTCATGTGAATAGAGTTCTTCATCAGATGAAGCATTTTCATCATTTCTCTGAATGCCAGTATCGGGTTCGGGAAAGACGATCGAAGAATATCCCACAATATGTGAAGAGTGCTTATCTCCTGTGATATCAGCTGAATTCTGATACGCCAGCATGACTGGCTTATTCGCACCGAAATGCTGCATAACTTTCATGAATGGATAAATTGCATGAAAACCGCAGATTTCACATTTACCTTTCATAACATCAGTTTTCAGCGCATCAAGGTCCATACTGAGTATGAGGTCGATCGTGTGATGATCCATCTCGACGGTTTGCTCATAAGGATGAAAATGTGCCATGTCCGAACTCGCTACAAGTGCAATCTTCTTATCGGATTCAGCAATCGTTGCAACAAGTGCATCAGCAAGGTCGTCCAGAAGTGATAAGTCATTTGTTGCAGTCATAATGGGAAGTATCTTAACATCAGGCAGTTGATATTGAACGAAAGGTAGCTGTGTCTCAAAACTATTCTCTCCATTTGTGATCACCTGAGGGATTGATTCGAATTTTGAATGTTGTCTAATAAGCTGCTGTGCAAGTTCATTATCAACTTCTGAGGTACCCAACGGTGATTTTACTTTATCACCGGAGAAGATACTTATCTTTCCCAGATTATATCGATGACTAGTAGCAATAATGATGATTGTATCGAAATCACCGTTTTTGAGAAGGGAATATCCATACGCTGCGATTGGTCCAGAATAAACCAGACCTGCATGTGGAGAGATCAGTCCAAAAGGTACGATATCTTTATTCTTTCCCAGTTCCACATTGTTGAAGAATTGTGTGAGCATATCCCGAAGTTCTTTTTTCGAGCCTGGATACCACGAACCTGCCAGTGATGGCTCAAGAGTTTCTGACCATAGGTTGGTCGAAAGGAGCATCAAAAAAAGAAATATTCCAATTTTTTCTATCATAGTACCGCCTTTAATTTCTTATATAGAATAGTAAAAAAAAATATGCAAGAAATATTTATGAAAATTTTATTTTATGAAGAATAATCTAAGATTTTTTCGGTTCTATGTAGCAGAGAACCTCGCCTTTTTTTACTGATTCACCTGCTTCAAATCCGATCTCTTTTATCACGCCGTCACAAGGGGCAGCAAGATTGTTGAACATCTTCATTGCCTCGAGTACAACAACCGTTTCTCCGGCTTTTACAGAATCGCCGATCTGCTTTTTATATTCGAAGATCATACTTGGAATAGGGGCTCGCAATTTTCCTGACTCATCGATCTCGATTTCTTTTTTCTCCTTCTTTATGGGTTTGACCCGAACCCCACCAGCATGTGGATCTGCAACCTCAACATTGAAGTATTCACCATCCACATATACATCAAAAGAACGAACATTTGCAGGTTTTTCTTTTTTGTGTTTCAGTGTCATCTCGCCTGAGAGCATTTTACGGATCAACTCATTTTCCTTTTCAACTTCCTCAATGGTTTTTGGTTTCACATCGTGAGGAACTTTTTCCCAACCATATTTCCAACGCAGAAAACGTTTGCCGGTTACGGGGTAGATTGCGCAGATGAGCTCGTCATCGATATTTTTTGCCAGATCTTTTACATCCTCTTTCACTTTTGGAAGTTCAGGCTTGAGCATATCTCCGGGACGCTCATTTATTGGGATTTGTCCACGAGGGTAATCTTTCAGAGCTTTCTTCTGGACATTCTTATCGATTGGTAATGTAGTTTTCCCGTAAAGTCCGAAACAGAGGTCTTTTACCTGCTCGGTGATTTGTGTATATTCTTCCCCATCTTTATCAAAAAGCACATTATTGACCGTCTGGGTACCCACTATCTGGCTTGTGGGTGTAACCAGAGGAACCTGCCCGAGTTGTTTCCGAACTTTGGGCAGCGCTTCAAACACATCATCAAGTCTATCCAGAGCATCCATCTCGCGCAATTGGTTAACGAGATTGGAAAGCATACCGCCAGGGGTTTGGTGAAGTATGACATTGATATCGATAATCGCATTTTTAGTATCATCCAGGAGGTGTTTATATTTGGGAATATGCTTTTCCATCTCTTTGTCTATCTCGGCAAGCAGATTAATATCAAATCCTGTATCACGATTCGTTCCCCAGAGGGATACGACCAGCGGTTCCACAGCAGGATGAGAAGTTCTGTAGGCATAGGGAGCCATGCATGTGTCGATAATGTCAACGCCGGCTTCTATTGCTTTGAGAAGTGAAAGATCACCCATTCCTGAGGTGAAGTGAGTATGAAGATGGATTGGAATATCTGTCTGTGATTTGAGAGCTTTAATTAGATTATATGCATCATAAGGTGAAATAAGCCCTGCCATGTCTTTTATGCAAATGGTATCTGCACCGATCTCTTTGAGTTGTTTTGCTTTTGCCTTATAATAATCAAGATTGTAGGTTTCTCCGCCCATTCGAGGTTGCGTGAGAGAATAACAGATCGCACCCTGAAAGTGTTTGCTGTTCTTTTTTATGATTTTCACTGCGGTTTCGAAGTTTCGAAAATCATTGAGTGCATCGAACACGCGAAATATGTCGATGCCGTTATCACATGCTCGTTGTACAAAAGCTTCGACCACATCGTCTGCATAATTCCTGTATCCCACAAGATTTTGACCCCGTAACAACATTGAGAAGGGTGTTTTCTTTATATACTTTTTGAGAGTACGAATTCGTTCCCAAGGATCTTCATTAAGGAATCTATGCATGGTGTCAAAAGTAGCACCGCCCCATACTTCGAGAGAATGAAAGCCAACCTCGTCCATCATTTCTGAAACGGGTATCATATCTGCTGTTCTACCTCGTGTGGCAAAAAGGCTCTGGTGTCCATCCCGAAAACTAAGATCCTGTATTTTTACTGGATTCTCTGCTTCAGGTCTATCTTTATCATAATTCATCTCAGTTATTTTAAGTATGCCATGTGTATCATATTTCATTATCACTCCATATATTCATTGCGAACTCTCGCAAATGTGCTGATGCGTATAAGTGGAAGAGCTAAAGTGAGAGTATGCGCCGTTTTATTTAACATTTTTCTTTAACATATTTAATAAAATTCAGTAGTTTTCTTCGTAATTTTTCGATGTTCACAAAGATAGTAGAATTATGAAAATAATCTAATCGGTTTGCTATCATGAGCTGTGTTTCCAACTCTGATAATGAGCTGAGACTGATAAATAAAAATTGAATATATTCTTTTATTGAATTGTGAGCAGCCCCTTCTGCAATATTTGAAGGTATAGAGACTGCTGCTCTTTGCATGTGTGATGATAGTCCAAATTGTTCTGAAGATGGAAATGTTAAAGTAGTTTCGTAGATTTTTATAACAAGATTAATTCCAAGTTTCCAAATATCCAGATTTTTATGCATATCAGTACTTATTCCAAATTGAAAACAGCAGAAATTTTCCATTTTATCGCTTAATCCCTTACGCGCTTACTCGTTTTTCCATTTTGCACTTCTTCTCTGCACCATGATCTGGTTCTGCATGATGAGTTTACGTCCATTAATTACCCAGCTACTTGATTTTTTGCTTTCTTTCTTTTCTTTTTCTTCATAGAGGTATTGCATTATGCCGGCAAGAGCAGCTCGCAACTTTTTCTCTTTTTCAGTATTATAGTGGGATATTTCCATGCTTTCTTGGAGGAACGTTCTCTCGTTTTGTATGCAGTATTTCCAGTGCTTGTATTAGTCTCTTGCGTGTCTCACTAGGCTGAATGACCGCATCGATATACCCACGTTCTGCAGCAGTGTAGGGATTGTTGAAAAGTTCTTCATATTCCTGAATTTTCTGCTCACGAGTGGCTTCGGGATCCTTAGAATTCTTGATCTCTTTTTTATAACTTGCCACAATATTCACCGCACCCGGTGCTCCCATCACTGCGATCTCTGCAGTGGGCCACGCGAAGAGGGCATCAACACCGAGATGCTGAGAACTCATCGCTATATAGCCACCACCGTAACTCTTTCTTGTCGTCACCGTGAATTTTGGCACTGTAGCTTCACAGTAACTCCAGAGTATCTTGGCTCCGTGGCGTATGATACCTCCCCATTCCTGTTCTATACCTGGAAGATAGCCCGGTACATCCACAAAGGTGATCAGCGGGATATTGAAGGCATCGCAAAAGCGAATAAAACGTGCTATCTTATCTGAAGAGTTAATATCGAGACATCCAGCAAGCACAAGTGGCTGGTTTGCAATGATGCCGACGGTACGGTTGTTCAACCTCCCAAAACCGGTTATCGCATTCTCAGCAAATCGTTCATGTATTTCAAAGAATTCATTATCATCCAGGATTGATTGAATGATATCTTTCATATCATAGCTGGCTTTTGGATTATCTGGAATGATGGTATCAAGTTCAGGACACAATCGCTCGGGATCATCACCCATCATGACAACCGGCGGATCATCGATATTGTTATTGGGAATATAGCTTAACAGTACTTTTACAAGTTCGATAGCATCTTCATCGCTGTCACAGGCAAAATGCGCATTACCGCTCTTGGTAGCATGTGTTATTGCACCTCCCAGGTCTTCAAAGGTTGTCTCTTCTCCCGTCACAGATTTGATAACACTTGGTCCTGTGATGAACATGTAACTGCTGTTCTTAACCATGAATACAAAATCCGTCATTGCAGGGGAGTATACAGACCCTCCAGCAGTGGGACCCATGATGAGGGAGATTTGCGGGATCACTCCGGATGCTCGTGAGTTACGGAAAAATATGTCACCATATCCCTTCAGTGCATCGATCCCCTCTTCAACGCGAGCACCTCCAGAATCGCTTATTCCAATTACGGGAACTCCTGCTTTCATTGCAAGATCCATGATCTTCACGATCTTGCCAGCATGTTGTTCTCCAAGCGAACCACCACGGCAGGTGAAATCCTGCGAATATGCATACACGGGTCTTCCATTGATAAGGCCATGACCCGTGACTATACCATCTGCGGGAACCTCTGACTCAGGCATATCAAAGTTCGTACAACGATGTTTGACCATCATGTCGATCTCACGAAAGGTTCCTTCATCAAACAAAAGGGCTATTCGCTCACGAGCTGTCAGCTTGTTTTTTTTATGCTGACGATCAATGCGATCCTTCCCGCCCATTTTCTTTATTTCTGCTTCTTTATGTTTAAGCTGCTCTATCTTTTCGGATACTTTCATGAAATCTCCGACAATTTATTTTTTTATGGAATAACGCGAAAAAATAAAAATCCACCAAAAATTTGTAAAGGAAATCGGTAATTTATATTTAGAAAAAATATAATTGAACCTTAATAAAATAAGCGTCTATCCTTAATATTAATGCATTTTTGATACTGGTGTATATAAAAAATCCTAAAGAAATAACATATTTTACAGGATATCAAAATGAAAATTTCTTCGGTTATTACGAGTATTATTATGTTAATGTTACTATCTATCCTCTCGCTGGAGTGTGTAAAAGAGATCAAAATGATATCCCCTTCAGTACAAGCACTACCCATGCAGTTTATATTCGAAAAAAATGAGTTTGTAACATATAGTATTAAAGTGAACTACAGAGAAGTTGAAAGTTCTGGGAAGGAAGGTTGAAAACACTATCAAAAAATATATTCATTTTCTACGAAGATTAAGCTTATTTTACCTTCCTCTGTTTCAAGAACTTGATTAGCTCATGGGCAAACAGGAATATTCCCGATGCCAACAATATTGTAATCCAGTCAATAAGCTGTAACGGCGCAAAAGAAAGGAAGGAATTGAATCCTGGTGTATAGATCGCTATAAGACAGATACTTATTGAGAAGAGTATTGAAAACAGTATCTTTTTATTACTGGCAATATTTTTAGAAAATATCGTTGTGGGATATCGTCTGGATAAAATATTTACGAATTGGGTAAATGCAATGGTAGCATAACAGATAGTAGTAGCTCTTGCATAGAGTAGATGGTCTGCAGTAAGTTCGTTTCCCATTCTTTTTATGAAGAATCCAAAATTAAGAAATGCCAGTAATCCCATCAGAAATCCCAGAAATATGACCTCCATACCGCTATGTTTGTTGATGATATGCTCACCTCTTTGACGTGGTGGTGAGGTCATGAGTGCTTTTGAACCAGGATCAAAAGTGAGGGCAGTGAGTGGGAGGATCTCCGCAAAGAGGTCGATTGCAAGAATCTGAATTGCCAGTATAGGGATTGGCCACCTGAACAAAGAAACTCCAAGTAATCCCAGAAGTACAACAGAAAGCTCAGCTCCATTACTGGTAAGTGATGCCAACACAGTCTTCTTAAGGTTATTGTAGATCGTTCTACCTTCACGGATAGCTTTTACCAGCGTGGGGAAGCTGTCATCCAGCAAAACAAGCTCGGCTGCCTCTTTGGAGACGTCAGTTCCCATTTGTCCCATTGCAACACCGATATGTGCACTTTTTAGTGCAGGAGCATCATTCACCCCATCACCGGTAACTGCAACGATCTGATCCTGTTTTTTCAACAATTTCACTATTCGCAATTTATTCTCGGGAGATACACGGCTGAATATCAAAGAATCGTGCTCTTTCATGATTTTGCTCAAATTCTCATCAGACAGATCCCCGAATTCCTTTCCAGTTATCACCGGCACATCCTCACCAAGTTCAGACAGATTGATCTCTTTACCGATCGCCTGTGCAGTAATCGCATGGTCACCTGTCATGATAAAAGTACGTATATGCGCTTCATGCGCTTTATCGATCGCTTCTTTTACTCCTTCTTTTGGAGGATCAGTCATGGCTATAAGTCCCAGAAAAACTACATCCTTCTCGATATCCTCAAGTATATAATCCTTCTCATTATTTTCAAGTTTGCGAAAAGCAATGGCAATCACCCGCATAGCTTGCAGAGAATATTGTTCATTGATCTTCTTGATCTTTTGCTTGTCTTCCTCGGTGATAGAAACCATTTTACCATTCCGCCAGATATGTTTGCTTACTTCCAGAATACTGTCTGTTGCGCCTTTCATCTGCAGGAAATGCTCCTCACCGAACTGCCTGACAGAGCTCATTCGCTTTCGAACAGAGTCAAAACTGAATTCATGAAGTTCAGGATTTTCTTCATCCTCAGTAGGGGAGTGCGTGCCCAGTTTTGTGGATAATGTTACTAACGCCGCTTCTGTCGGATCACCAACAGGATACCAGCTATGATGGTTCTCATCGGGTTGATGGATCGTTGCATTGGAAGCCATCGTAGCTGCATCCAGCATGATCTCCAGCTCATTGATCTCCTGCTGGGTAAGTTCCTTTTCATCTTCGTGAAGGATTCTACCTTCAGGTTTGTAGCCAAGCCCTGTGATCTTGTAGTAATGATCGGAGAACCATAACTCCTTTACCGTCATTTCATTCTTGGTAAGTGTACCTGTCTTATCTGTACTGATCACATTTGTAGAACCAAGTGTCTCAACTGAAGACAGCTTCTTTACTACTGCGTTTTCTTTTGCAAGACGATGCACACCCTGGGTTAGGGCAACGGTTATCTGCATGGGAAGAGCCTGGGGAACGATCGCCACAGCAATGCCAAGCGCATAGATGAATGCAAAATTTATACCCAATCCTTGTATTGCAGTACCAGCAAAAAGAAATGCAGCTATGATCACAGCAAAGATCGTAAGACGTTTGGCTACGACTTGCAGTTCAAGCTGTAAGGGTGACTGTGACTTCTGCTCTTCCTGCGTGAGATCTGCAATTCTACCCACCTCTGTGTTCATACCTGTGGCGATCACGATTCCTTTTGCATTGCCGGATACGATAGTTGTACCCAGATAGATCATATTATCTCTATCTGCAAGCTGGGCTTCATGGGTAATGGTATTACTCAGCTTATCCTGTGGCATTGATTCACCAGTCAATGATACATCATTAGTTCTCAAATTGAAAGACTCAATTACTCTGATATCAGCAGGTACTTTATCTCCCTCTTCAAGAATGACGATATCACCGGGTACAAGCTCATATTGATGGATTTCTTTTAAATCGTTGTCGCGAAAAACTTTTGAAGGAGATTGTACCAGTTTCTTCAGGGATTCCATGATCTTTTCTGCTTTGTTTTCCTGTAAAAATCCAATCACTGCATTAATGATTGCGATAATAAGCATGATAATCCCGTCCCTGTAACTCTTTATGAAGAATGATAGAGCTGCAGCCACCAGGAGAACGATCATAAAAACATCCTTGAATTGTGCAAGGAATTTAATGAAGGGTGATATTTTCTTTCGGGTTGTAAGTTCATTCTTTCCGTACGTTGATATTCTCGTGCGTGCTTCTTCTGAGGAAAGCCCTTTTTCTGAGGTCCCTAGAATTGAAAATATCTCTTCTGCTGATTTCTGATACCAGTTATTCTCTTTCAAATGAATATCTCCCATGAATTTTAAAACGAAAATTTGATTGAGGGAATTTTGGTCAACATTTTGAGCTGATTCCCACAGAAAAACACACACCATCATTCCCTACTCCGCTTGTAAAGGCGTATATCAATTGAAAATAATACAGGCATACACTTAAAAATTTGGAGATAAATCCCGAGAAGTACTATGAATAGATGGTTTGCAGGATTATTGGAGTGGAAAATTGCTTTTTAGAAATCTATTTTTTTTTATCCTTCTTTGCTTTTGTCACCCTGATCCGCTGGCTGGCGGAGAAGGATCTATCGGATGAGTTGTCGCACTTCGATCTGTCTTCGTTTTACGTCGATGCGATAAAGGACCTCAGTGTGACAGCATTTTGCCTTATTATCATTCTATCCTGTTTTTTGCTTAACGTATGGTTATGTTTCGTGTTTTTATCAAAAAGCGTCATGCTTCTAATTAATTTTGGGGGAATGCAAACAACTGAAAATAATATACTTGACATTCAAATCAGCTTTGTTAAAGGAGAAAATAGTACTAATAGAACGGAGAAACGAATGAATAAAAACACTAAGCTTTACCTGTTATTTTCGATTGTGATTATTATAGCAGTACTTGCCGGTTGTGCAGCAAAAACAAAGATGATTACAGCTCCCACAGAACCTATCACCTTGAAATATGTGATGCCCGAAGGAGAAATATTCACCTATAATATGTCTAGCGGTTTTGTGCAGAATATGAGTGTGCAGGGAATCCCTATCAAAACGACTGTACTTAACGACTTTTCATTTTCTATGACTCAGCTTGCCTATGCAGAAGGTGCTTATCAGCTTCAGTTGCGCATCAATGATGCCTCGATGAATGTTAATGCTCCCGGGAGTAATCTCAGCCCGAAACTCGGTCATCTCGTTGGTAAAACCTTTGAAATGACTATCACTGAGCATGGAGAAGAGATCGGCATCATGGGAGATGATGTGCTTTCCTATTCAATTGGTGAGGAGAAACGATCATTATCAAACGAGTTCCAGCATTTCTTTCCGGATCTTCCAGATTATGAGCTGCAGGTAGGTGATTCATGGACTGATGTAGATACTGTAGATGTTAGTAATGGCAACATGACTTCAATTATGGTCATAACAAGCGAGAATACACTTGCTGGTTTTGAAATGGTTAAAGAACATGAATGTGCGAAGATTGCCGTGGAGTATAAAAATACAATTGCAAGTTCGGGCAAACAGCATGGTGCTGATTTTGATACTACTATTAATATGACTGGCAAGGAGACCATGTATTTTGATTACAAAAAGGGTGTGTTGGTCAAGATAACCTCTTCTGGTAGTGGAGACGGTATTGTGGAAGTTCAGGGTCCGAAGGCAATGAGCATTCCTATGAGCCAGACCGTGACCATTGATATCGAATTGATGGAACAAGACCGGTAATTAATTATTACATTTTAGAAAGGCGATATTTGGATATATCACCTTTTTAAATATAATGAATTATTTAAAACAAACCAAAAGATTTATCTACTGGTAAAGAAAAGACTCGCTTTTTCTTAATAGGCAGGATGAGAATAGAATATATACCTATATTGAAAAATTCGTTATAAGCAATCGGGAATCTATAATTAGTCGACCCTGAAAAACTCTGTTTTATGTATTAGATTACTTTCATTTTCATTACATTTAAGCATAAGATTTATTATAGGAATTGAGATTGGGGTCAAATTGTCTAATTTTCACATAATTTTC
>DRBZ01000098.1 GCA_011043895.1 Candidatus Cloacimonadota bacterium | reverse complement strand
ATTCTCTGCATGTAGTTAGAAAGCGATACGTGATGTTTACATATAATAGAACGCAGATTAACGCTGATTTGGAAGATCTATGCTGAAAATAAAACACACCTTCATTCACGAGAAAGCGGGAATCTGCAAATTAAATTTCTCCTAGCAAATGTCTAAAATCCTTCTATTTGCAGTGCTCAAAAAGAATTAACTCTAATTTATTTGAAGTATGATTGGTTAGTGCAAAAAAAAGCCTGCTCTTTCGAACAGGCTTTTGAAGAATATAGTAATTATACTTAACGATTCAACATCATCTTTTTGGCAATTGATGCACCATTGGTTTCTACTTTGTAGAGATAGATACCGTTTGCAACATCGTTACCTTGATTATCTGTTCCATCCCAATAGGCATAACCTGCAGTAGGTGAATCTGCAATACCATCAATAGTCTTTACGAGCTGACCTTTAGTATTGTAGATCGTTACTGTAGCATTTTTTACACCAACAGATGAAGAGAATTGAATCTTTGTTGATTCAAAGAATGGATTTGGAACATTGCGAAGTGTAAGTGAAGCTTCTGGTTGCGGCTGTGAAGGATCATTTGAATACTCAAGACCGGCAAAGTTGATCTTGAATGAGCAATAAACCAGTTCACCCCCAGTGTTCGGTCCCATCTGCTGAATGAAGCTACCGTAGTCGTTATCATCAAAGAAGTACATATCGATCTGACCCCAGCCATCACCAAGATCCTTGATTGTGGGATTGATGTAGGGGTACATGGTGATCATGTCAGCAAAACCAGGATACACAGTGCTATAGATATCTGATAATTCAATCGGAACACTCCAGTTCTCACCATTATCTCTTGTAGCAGAGACGTGAAAAATTGGATGTGTTGCATAATCGTCATAACCAGGAATTGCATTCTCGGCATAAAGCACTTTTGTGCCACTGTCCCAAACTTGGACCATCCATGGCTGTGTAAGACAGGCAGCATTACGCTGTGTGTTTTCATGGAATCCTACAGTGGTAATATCGGTGAAGGGCATATCAAGCCAGGGGTAGATAAGTGTGTCACCAGTTGCAGCTTCAATTTCCCAAGGTACACCTCTACCGGACATAGCATCAACGCCTGGAAGTGCGGGTACTTCGCGAATTTCCCATGAACCATCTGCCTTGTAAACTACTTCTACTTCATACTGGAACAAGTAATAAGGCCAATAAGAAGCACTACCTGCATCATCGTCAACATAACTGATCCAGAAAAGTTCTGGCAGGTGAAGGTTGCCTTCACTGTCAAAAGTTGCAGTTCTGTGGGTGGAGTGCTGATTCCCTGGCCAACCAATCCATACGTGAAGTTCATCGTATGGAATGCTGTTGTCATCGACAAAACCAGGAACATTGTCTACAGCCCACATGACATATTCATTATACATGCCAACATCCGTTTCATAAGAGTGGAAGTTTGCATAGTCCCAGGTTTCTCCACCATCGTAAGAATCCCAAACATAGAAACCTTGAGGAACGATTTCACCACCAACAAGACCGTAGGTGTATCCGGCATAACCAAATATTGCGACATGACCAGGAGTAAATGGATCAACTGCAAATGAGGGATATGGTCGGCAGGAGATTCCTGCTGCGGGATCTGACCAATCACGTGAGATGTTCACAGGATCTGACCAGTTCGTTTTGTCGAGCATAATGTCAAGATCACCGTAAACATACGTATCCTGTGGTACATCGATCCAGCGAAGAATATCATGCTCGATTTCACCATCAGGATTCTGTCCGCTGATCTGATACACACGATAGTTACCGGTTATTTCATAATCTGGAGCCATGCCAATGTACATATAGGGCCAGATATACTCATCAACGTAAGGAATTGGCTGATCAAAGGTTACTGGGGTTTTCCAGAAACCTGGAATGAACAGCAAGCCATAGTCGTCAAAAGAGACACGAGTGTTTGTATCTTCAGGAGTGGCTGCACCCATGATATCATGCCATGAGGCAATGGGATCACCTGATGCTGGATGCATTGTCATTCCTGGATAACCCTGCCATGTGTCTGAAGTCGTGATCGTGGCATATTCTGTTGATCCGTCTGGATGTACATATGCCCAGTAAACTCTACGATTATCTGTAGTATTTGGACGACCATGGAATACGAAATAGACACCACCGTACTGATCGGGCTGTGTCATAAGTGGACGTCCGCAATAGCTACCCGGCATGTAATCGTAATAACTTGTAAGACCAGATAAGGTCGTAGGTTCTTGAATGAATTCCCATTCTGGGAGATCGAATCCACTACGTGTTTGAGAAATAGTGGCAGTTTTGAGATGTTGAGGTGCTTCGAGAGGAATGTAGTCTTTGTTGTTAACGGGCTGAGGAATATCATTTGCCCATGCCATTCCAGACAGCACGATCAACATCATACTGATAATAGCAATTTTTTTCATTTTCTGTCCTCCATCAATTATTGCTTATTATTAAAATTTCATCTTTAAAGACAGACGTTTGGGTCCAGTGAGAAATTTACCATCCATCTTTTCTTCTAAACCATTATAAGGAGTATATGCTGCATCAATTTCCATTATAGCGAAGGAAGTTGGAAGTTTCCAGCCAAGACCAAAAGTAGCACCTTGAGCATCTTTCTGGAACTGATATCCGCCACGAAGATAGAATGTGCCAATACGATATTCTAAACCTGCATTGTAAGTTTCAAGCCGATCTACACAGTTATCTACCTGGAAAACTGCAGTAAGTTCCTGCATCTTTGATTCAAAAATGTTCATAGCAATACCAAGTGAGAAGTTCATAGGTAATGGGAATGAGAGCTCTTCTCTGTCTTCATCTATCAATCCATCGCCATCATTATCCAAGAGATCAAAGGGATCTTCATCTATCAAGCCGTCAAGGTCATTGTCGAGTGTGTACTTCATTTCGGGACCGAAATCTCTCAAGCTCATGCCAATTGTAAGATCACGCCAGCCAGTATTGTAGAGAGAGCCAAGATCTATACTCCATCCATTTACATCATACTCATCAAGATTCTCTCTAAGATACTTAAAGCTGAGACCAACGGAGAATTTATCAGTAAGCTTTGAGGCATAAGAGAGACTTGCCATCATATCGCTACAAGTGAATTGCTCACCATTAGGACCAAATTCATCATCAGTTGTCACATCCATCCAGTCCATATAGAGTATGGAACCGGTAATACCAAACACACCAAAAGAAGTTGGTATTGCAACTGTGAGATAATCATGATTGATGTCTGCAACGTATTGAGTATGGTTCACAAATAATTCGGTACCATTAGTATATGCGAGACCTGCCACATTCCAATAGGTGGAAGAAGCACCTTTTGTATAGGGAGTATAGGCTTCACCCATTCCAATAGCACGTGCATCCACACCGAGTTTCAGGAACTGTAGTCCAGCAGTACCGACCTTAGCAAAAATATCTGCCTGAATCAAGGTTGGTATCAGCAAAAGGGCCAAGAGTACTAAAATTATCCTTTTCATTCTTACCACCTTTTCTATTTAATTAAAACGAATTTATCAACTTTAACATCACCAGTTGCATGGTCTTCTACAGAATAGAGATACACACCGCTTGCAATAATCTGTTCATGCTTGGAAAGCATATCCCATGGTTCTGAGCCACTGGGTGCAATTCCTGTTTGTGATGCTTTACTTGGATTGATGACGTCAATAATCGAAGAGCCATTATGTTCAATTTCATCGACAAGGTCTCCTGCAAGAGTAAAGATCTTGATAGTGCAATTTTCTGGAAGATTTACGAACCAGATACGTTTACTACGATCACCTTTTTCATCTTTGTCTCGACGTCCATCAAATTTGCTTTGACCAAGATATGGATTGGGAACAACATACACATTATCAAGTGATGAGGCAGCTGATGGTCCGCCAAAGATTGTTATGCGGTTTCCATCTTTACCGGATTCAAGTGACTGAAGACTCTGAGAAGGAATTCCTCTGTCGAAAGATGTAACAGCAAAATAGTTCTCTACACCTTTCTCGGGATATAAAATTGGATGTACATAGTAACGACGAGACAGTCTTTCTTTCTTCAATTCAAGTAATCCCTGTGGGTGTGCCTGACCAAGATGACCCGGGAAAGGCATCAACATATCATCGTAGAGATCTAAATATAACTCATCGTCAATCACAGGATTTTTAAAAAGAAGTGCATTTGCATGTTTCTCTGCTTCAGTCAGAATTGGATGAGCGGGTGTTGGTTTATAAGGGGGATCAACATCTGCGCTATCAAGTACATTATATAAAGGAATTCCGTTTACTGTTTCTCCTGGGTGAATAGGTACATAAGAATAGAGGGAATCCATATGGAAATAGTCAGTCCAATATACGGTGCTGTCATCAGAGATGTATACAATATCATCATCAGGGTTTGAGCCGACAACATAGGGCATTGGCAAACCACTATTGATACCGAGTTGCCCACCGTAATAAACGTTCATGCTATCCACCGGAAGATTCATGCATACATCATAATCTCGCATATCCTGAGGTGTGTCGATCTTATCCCATCGATCCATTCTCATATAGGCATCCTGTTCACCTGAGTTCGAAGCTTTCCAGAGAGAGTAACCCTGAAAGTCATGACGCAGGCGGAAAGCTGTCCACGGATTTACTTTTGCATTGATATTGTAGGTGCTTCCATTCCAATGCCAGGGATCAAATTCTTCGGGGAAATAACCATAATGGGCAAGCTGTTCGTAATATTTATCTATGTAGCTATCAAGGTATGGAATTGTATTTTGCCACCCAATGAATTCTTTTGTAAGCGTCATTCTATCAACTGTAAATTCTGAACGATTATCCCAATACACAAATACCGTATCACCGTTCTGAGATTGGTCAAGCGTCATATTGGGAATATCTGGTGGACCGGGTGCTTCATAGTGTTTAAATGTATCTGGAAGGACAACTGTCGTAAGTGTCTGAGCTTCACCGTACAGGACTTTTGACCAAACTGCAGTTCTTTTCAGTTCTTCGATATCATCTCCTGGGAAAACTGCGATGACGATCTTCATCGTTTCGTATGGTTTAAGGTTCCAGCTTGAATCTGAGGGAGCAGTGAATCCTTGTTGGTCACCATAGAAAGCAAAAAGATAACGTGTATCACAGGGATCATTCATTTGAGCATTGGGATCTTCTCTTAATGAAGTGTATTTAGTACTGAAAGAATTTGTGTTATGTGTCATGAGCCAATATTTTTCATTTCTATCCGCATTAGGAACATTATGTGTAGGGCCATCTCCAACGTCCCAGGTCCAACACGCAAAGTCAAGCTGTTCTGGATCCGGAGTACAAACACGAGATCCTACATATCCTGTGGTAAGACCACCATCCTGGTCAGCATCAAAAGTGAAAGCAAATTCATATCCTTCGCCGGGCACATAACTACTTATGTCATCGCCTGCACGTGCTTGAGCTCCCCAGGATTGAGGACCAACATCACAGTCCATATATATTGCCATCGCACAGTCAAACAATGTGTCGTTTGGATTCATGTTGGTGATATCAAACTCAACATAGACGAGATTTTTAATATATTCATAGCTCCACTGGAAACTTACCTGACGCACACGAATATTATTGGGAATATGTTCCTGTGAATAGGATTGTGATTCCTGGACACGTTCACCAGGTGTTCCAAAGGGGCTATAGTCATAATAATAACCCAGAAAATCCTGTTCTGATATCGGGTAGCCATCTTCATCTTTCAGTCCATCACCATCATCATCTTGGGCTTCTGCAAAGTTATAGATACTATCTGGATCGACATATCCCAGATCAAGGAAACCAAGCGGGAACCAGATATCAATATTTGCTAAAATCTCTTCTGGTTCGCATTGTGTTCTTTCGACCATTCCTCTCCAGGAATTATTACCCGGATAAAAAGTACTGAACTGCGAGGGAACAGTCTCTCTGTATGGAAAAGCAAAACCAATGGGATCTTCATCAATCTTACCATCTCCATCATCGTCCACACCTGTTTTCTGAGTACGAATCGATGCAGTGCTCACGCCGTCCTTCAGATTAAATATGTCATACATTGGACCAAGAGGGTTTTCTTCCAACGGATTATATGCTGGAAGGAATTCATAATAATCATCGTCACCATCGAATCCGACAGTAACAAGCGTATCGATCACTCTTCCGTATTCAGTTGGTGTCGTGGTCGTTTCTTCATGATCTGCATCGAGCCAATAGAGTTTTTGTCCAAAGTCATTTCGACGTTGCTTCTTGGCTCCAAACCAGAGTGCACCTTGGTAAAGATAGTCGATACCAGATCCACCGGGATATTCCAGCGAGGGCCATTGAGGAACGACATCATCACCAGATCCAAAGAAACCATAGTTACTCACTCGTAACCATATGTTTCCTACATTGTGATAGTGAAAGATATCAAGTCTTTTATCTGCGCCGGAGCCACCATTAACTGATCGCCCCCAAAGCATAGAACTTGAGAATGTCAACATCAGCAATACTACCAGGAAGAGAGGTAGGATTCCAATTTTTAAGCGCATATTACCTCCTACTTTTTTCATTAAAATTTTATCCATAATATAGCTTCTTTCAATTTTATAACTGGAAAGTGATCGGAAAAATAACCCAGACTGCAACAGGCTTTCCCTGGTTCTTTGCTGGAATGAACGTCCATTGTTTCACTGCCTGTATTGCTGCTTCATCCAAGCCACCTGGACCTGATTGAAGACTCTTCACGATCTCAACTGCTCCAACTGAACCGTCTTCAAACACTTCAGCACGCACTATAACTTCACCTTCAATACCTGCATTTCGAGCAAAATCAGGGTAGGCAGGTCGTACTTTTTTAATCGGAATCGGTTCTTCTTCATGAACAACAAATTTCGGTGTGGTACCTTCGCGGGAAACGGGGGGAGGTTTCGTAAGATCAAGTGTGGTAGGACCGATCGTCTCGATCTCCTCAATATCTTCATCGCTACCCTCATCGCTTTCTTCAATCGTTAAAGGTATGATAGGTTTGACCTCTTCCGGTGGTTTGAATTTTTGTCGTACTTCAGGTGGAATCTCAATTGTTTGGATCTCCTTTGATTTATGCTGATAGGGTTTTACCTCGATCTTTGGAAAGACCATAAAGGTAAACAGCAGTAATAGGAGTGCAAGAGCAAGAGATTTCTCATAAAATGAGCTTGCGATCTCTTTCCAATCAGTTTGAGAAGTAACAGATTTATTTTGCATAATTTAAAACCTTTTTTGAATTTATGTGAATCACCTAATTTTCCGTGCTTCAAAGGATACCCTCAAAGCATTTGCCTTCTTTAGCTCATTCATAATATCTACCATTATGCCATATTCTGTATTCTTATCCGTTCTGAAGCTTGTGACCATTGAAGGATTTTCAGCAACTTTTGCTTGCATCACATATTGAATCTGATTGACCGGTGTAGCAAAATCATCAATTGAGATAAGTCCGGATCGACTGACGTAGATAGTGGATGCATTCCTTCGATTTATCTTTTGTATAGCTTCTGCTTTTGGAAGTTCTACCTTAAGACCTTTTTCTTTCACAAAAGTTGTGGAAACCATAAAGAATATGAGGAGCAAAAAGGCAATGTCGGACATTGAGGCGTTTGGAATTTCAGATTCAATTTTCGTTTTTCTTTGAATTTTTGCCATAAGTCCTCTTATCTGGTAGATAATGAAACGGTTTGAGCGCCAGCAGCAAGTAGCCGGTCAAGTGCACGAACCATCATCTCGTATCTTGCGCGGCGGTCAGCTTCCAGTACAAAAACCATTTTTGGATTTTCCACGATTATATCGCTCACAATTTGTTCGAGTTCCTTAGGTGTTACGATCTGGTCATCAACAGCGATGTCACCACGGCTGTTTACTTTAATCTTCGTCAGGTTTTCCTGCTTTATCTTCACTTTTTGTCCACCTGATTCAGAATGAGGTGGAAGAACCAAACCGAGACCTTCTTTCACATCGAACTTCGTTGTGACAAGGAAAAATACAAGCAAAAGAAAAGCCACATCAGCCATCGAAGCTGTTGGAATCTTAGGATTGAGACGTGGTTTTTTTGCTTTAACTATATTCATGCCTGATATGTCCTTACATTGTTATTTTACTTCCATCAGGGTTTCGGTAAGTTTTTCCGAGCCTGTTTGCATATCAATGATCAAGCCATCAATAACTGAGACAAAGAAGTTATTGAATAACTGGATTGGAATAGCTACTGCAAGACCTGATGCAGTGGTAATCAATGCTACAGAGATACCGCTCGCAACGATAGTAGGTTCGACCTCACCAGCAGCGGCAATAGCTTCAAATGCCTGAATCATACCCACAACAGTACCAAGGAATCCAAGCATGGGAGCAAGGTTAATGGTTGTCGCAAGTGCAATAAGTCCTTTTTCAAGGAATGACATTTCAAGGATTGCTGCATGCTCAATTGCTTTTTCCACTTCTTCTGTACCCTGATCAATTTTAAGAAGACCAGCGTGAAGAACACTGGCAACAGGTCCACGGGTTTTTGCGCAAAGCTCTGTGGCTTCCTCGAATTTCTTTTCTTTGACAAGCGGGAGAAGCTTCTCTAGAAAATCATGAACTGAAATTTTTGCATAACGAAGGGAAATGATTTTCCATATAGAGGTGGCTAATGCCCAGATAACCAAAATGAGCATTGGATACATAACCCATCCACCTTTAATAAAGAGGTCAACTAAACCACTTCCAACAATTTTACGGGCAAATCCTTCTAATCCACCCACTTGTTGAGTTGTTTCTTCAACTTCAATTACTTCTTCTTCAACAATAGCTGTAGTATCATCTTCAGCCATCATTTCGGTATCCTGAGCACACAGATTTCCGACAAACATGCCGACCATCAAAAATGCCAGGAGCAGAATTCTGAATTTCTTATTGGTATACACTTGTATATCCTCCTTAATTTTTACCATTCAAATCTAAGGCCAAGGGTAATTCTGCGACCTTGGGAATATATATTTGGATTATCAAGACTTGCCAGATAAATGGCTGCACCATTCACATCTTCTCCATCTTCAAGTTCAATTTTACCATCACCATTAAGATCGTAAGTGTCCCAGTATGTAAAGGTTCCTTTGTCGGGTGTTTCGCCGGTTTTCGCATCAACATAATTGATATTCTTTGTGTCGAAAAGGTTAGAGATATTCAAGAAAATATTGAATTTTGTGTCACCGAACAAGTTGAATGATTTACTGACGCGTATGTCTGCAGAATTAGTCCAGGGTAATCTGTCAGAGTTTGTATCAAGCTCTTGGTTGCTTTCCGGGTCTGGAGTAATCGGTGTGTAAGGAGCACCAGACTGTATTCTCCACAAGAAACTTGTATAGAATTTGTCAGGCATCTTGATACCAAGAAGATAGAATTCTTCGTCTTCCGGAATACGGAAATCAATGTTCAATGATGCGTTGTGACGAATGTCCCAGTCAAGGGGGAATTCCCTAAGGTTCTCGCGGGCATCATGTGCTCCGGAGTTACGTCCGTTAGCCCATGAATAAGTATAACCAGCATTAAAGCCCCAAAAATTACTGAAACGCTTTCTGAGGGTCAATTCCACACCACGTGCGCTACCATAGTCATTAGAAATATATAGCCAGTACTGACGACCAGCTTGGGCTATACTATCTGGTAATAATGAATAATCATTATCCAGTATACTTACTAGATTATATATATTTTTATAGAAAAGTGTTACATCAAGGAGGTAATCTTCACCCATCTGGTGCTCAACACCGACTTCATAGGTAATGGTTGTTTCTGGTTTAAGATTTGGATTACCAACATTAACACCAACCTCACCGGCTTTAGGAGTTGCACTTGTAAACACATACTGCATGGGAGGGAGCTGACTTTGATAGTTATAGGCAAAGTGTAGCACATCTTTTTCTGTAATAGGATGAGAGACACCAAGACGGGGGCTGACATTGATCTGGAATTTATTAACCTTCTCGCGTTTGATTTCGAAATTGTCTCCGTCTGCATCTTCTTGAATATATTCTACATAATCCCACTCTGAATCAATATATTGTCCCGTTGTGTCACTTTTTACTTGGTATTTGTCTCCAAGATACCAGAAGTCAAAACGCATACCTGCATTGACGATCATGCCTTCCCATTCCATCTTATCCTGAATATAGTAAGCACCCTGCCAGGGAAATGCTTTATACCCATCAATATCACCACCGGCGAATTGGATTGCCTTTGTGAAATCATCTTTATAATAGATGTATTGACCATAAGGAACCATAGTGGTTGGATCATAAGGAGTAACATTTGTATCGATTTTTGTACAGGTAGAGAGGTAACTTGGAAGACGTTCTACATCATCAATTTCCCATGGATTTGTTAGTCGGTCTTTGTAAATCTCATTGAATTTTATCTCAATTCCAGTCTTTGCATTATGAATCTCATTTATCTGATAGGTGAGATCGCCACGGAAAGTATAGGTAATGGTTTCATCTTTCCAGAAATTACCCGCTTGAGTTCCTGGATTGTTGAATCGAGGAATCGGTTGTTCATCATTGAACTGATCAAGATATTCAATAATTTCATTTTCCTCTGCTCCAGGTATGTTTACCCCAAAGTTGTTAGAAGTGGGATCCTCTGTCCAAGTAGGATTATTCCATGTGGTATTTTCGGGCTGGAAGTACCAATCTCTAGCTACACCTGGATTGAGTTCAATATCTGTCTGGAATCTGCTGGTACGTATTGTATAGAACATCTTCGGAGACAGTGTGTGATCCCAGGTTAGGGCAAGCTGATTATGCTGAGTATTAAAATGATTATTATATTTCAAGGAATATCGTTGGAGATGATTATAGGGAAGTTGTGTCTCTCTATCTCCACGAATAGCAGCAGTTAATTTAACTGTCGGGCTAATCTGGAACTTTGTCTTAAAGTTAGCTTGGTAATTGTTCAGGTATCTGTCACCGATCTCGAACATCCAGACTTTGTTACGCTCTCCCACGATCTCGTTGATCTGGTTATAATAATGAAGTGAATCGCCAAAAGCTTCCCATGATTTACTGGCAAGCCAGGGGAAAAGAACATCTTCTTCATTAATAGTATAATAGTCTTTGTAACGTGTATCAGACCAGTCACCAGTAATGTTGAAATAGAAGGTAAACTTATCTCTTTGATGCTGTGAGCCAGAAGGAATTACAGGTCCACCAAGTGCAAACTTCACCTGATCATGATTGTTACCTTCATCAAATAAGTGGTCAGTTGCTACTTCGAATTTACCAGAGTATTCTGGACCACCAGATTTGGTTACAAGGTTAATAATTGCTGATTGTGCATTACCAAACTCTGCAGTGAATCCACCTGTCTGTACAGACATATCACCCACTGCATCCATATCGAGTTCCATACCGAATCCATTATCGACCGGATTAGAAACCGACATACCATCAATGGTATACACAACCTCATTTGCACGACCTCCTCTAATGTGAAGATTTTGACCTGAGCCGACTGCGCCTGCGGTAACCGCAACGATTTCCTGGACGGATTGAACCGGCATCTGTTCAATGTCTTCCGATGTGATGATTTTTTCTGAACCGGTGATGTCCTTCTCCACCAGTTGCTGTTCTGCTTTCACTGTAATACCCTCAATTTGAGTATCGGTGCTCTTGAGTTCGAAATTAATTGTAGTTGTAAGGTCAAGATTGATCTTTACATCAGTTATAGTCACTGCCTGATAACCCATTCTGAAGGCTTTCACTTCGTAGGTTCCCGGGGGGATGTTAATAATGATGTAACGACCTTTCTCATCCGTTGTCGCTCCAATTTGCTTTTCAAGGATCATGACGTTTGCACCTATTACAGGTTCTCCTGAGTCAATGTCTACAACACGACCGGCAAGCTTACCAGTTGTACCAGCATTAAGCCCACCCACTAGGAGTACAAGCACAACGAAAGTAAATGCAAATACATATCTTTTCATAGCTTCTCCCTTCATGAAAAAATTGGTCTTTAAAGCTAAGACGCGGTACTAAATTCAGAGCTGACAAAACATATGTCAACTTTTTTATAATTCAATATGCTATTGATTTTTTTAGATTTTATACTTATTTTTGAACCGTTCAAAGAGCTCTTCTTCGTAAGGTGTAAGTTTTATATTTTCAGAAAATGATATAGAAAAATTGATTTTAAAATTTTTCTTTAAAATTCGGGTAAAGTAGTTAAAAGAGATTGGTTTTGCTGAAAGCTGATTTATTGGTATAGTTTTTTTTGCTAACAGTTTACGGATAATTGATCTTTCCTTTTCTGATCTTGTGGGCATAAGTTCTGCCATAAGTTCCTGGTTATGATTGAGCAGTATTGATCCGTGTTGCAGAAGGGCATTACCTTTTCTGATCTGCGCACTCCCGATGATCTTGCTGCCCCTGTAGTTTATCTCATACTTCGAAGCACTACTAAAACAGGGATTAGTCCAGTTTTTCTGTTCCTGTTCTGATGGCATACTGTTTTTCATAGTTGCTTCGATTCCGACATCCTCAAGTGATGCAAGAAGCACTTCTCCGATTCTTTTATATGAATCAAGGATAGAACCAGAAAGGATACCTTCTATCGGAGCGATGACTGCATAAGTTACTTCATCATAGTGAAGTACAGCCCGACCGCCTGTAGGTCGTCGAACTATTCCGAAGCCGAATTCTTTTATCTTTTCCGGTAAAATGTGCTCTTCTATCTTTTGATGATATCCAAATGATACAGTGGGTGGATCCCAGTCATAAACTCGTACTACAGGTGACAATTTCCTGTTAATGATTCCGAAAAGTAGCGCTTCATCCAGAGCCATGTTCTCGTGAGGTTTCATTTTCCCAGAATTGATAAAGCGCCAGGTTTTCTCCATTTATATAAGTTGTACTTTTTCCTCTCCATTTTTGATAGAACCGATTACAAATGCATCGGAGTCATCAAGGACATCTTGAACATGTGCTTGATCAACAACAACAATAAGACCAATACCCATGTTGAAAGCACGAAACATCTCATCTGTTTCTACATTACCACCTTTTTGAAGGAGTGAAAACAATGGAGGGATATCCCATGCAGTAGTATCGATAACCGCAGTTAATCCGTCTGGAATTATTCTCTTAAGATTTCCCTTGATACCTCCACCAGTTATGTGGGCTATGCCTTTCAGCTTCCGTTGAAGAATAAATGATTTTAGTTCCATATAATATGATCTATGAACTGTAAGAAGCACCTCACCAATAGTATCCTGTAATTCATCAATATAGCTGTCTGGATTAAGCTCCATAAGCTCAAACACTATTTTTCTGGCAAGTGTGTAACCATTTGTATGAAGCCCTGTTGAAGAGAAGCCCAAAAGTATATCTCCTGCATAAATCTCAGAACCAGAGATCACATTATCCTCTTCCACACAACCCACGATTGTACCAACCAGGTCAAAATCACCCACTTTATAGAGTGATGGCATTTCTGCTAGTTCGCCGCCGATCAGTGTACACTCATTTTCTTTGCAGGCAATAGAAATGCCGCGTACAATTTCCTGAACGTGTTCCGGGACTACTTTTCCGATACCAATATAATCAAGAAAAAAAAGAGGGAACGCTCCCTGTGTAAGAATATCATTCACACAATGATTTACAATATCCTGACCAACGGTATCCCACTTATTCATCATATTTGCAATATGGACTTTTGTGCCTACACTATCAGTGCTGGAAACAAGGATCGGATGTGACCATCGATGGAGATCAAGTTTGTACATAGCCCCAAAAGATCCGATATCTGCAACCACATTTTTTGTGAAAGTACTCTTTGCCAGAGGTTTTATGAGCTCTACGGCTTTTTCTCCGGCATCGATATCTACTCCTGCTTTTTTATAATCTAATTTATTTTTCATTATTCAAATTGAGTAAATTTCTTAAGATCCCTGAATCTTGCCTGAATTTTTTCTTTCGATATATTCTTGAGAGAATCAACACTGAATCCCTCGACATTGAATGCTGATGATATTGTTCCCATGATAGCAGCTTGCTTGAGTATAGTCTCTGTGATTGTTCCCTTTGAAGCGATGTATCCCATAAAACCACCTGAAAAACAATCCCCGGCTCCCGTCGTATCAATTACTCTTTCCAAAGGATATCCTGGAGCAAAGAAATAGAAATCCTTTTTTACCACCATCACGCCATGTTCTCCCTTTTTTACCACAATAACACTGGGACCATATTCAAGGGCTTTCTGAGATGCATCATAAAGATAGTGTTTTTGTGTAAGAAGTTTTATTTCTTCATCATTGATAAACAGTAGATCGATATGCATCATCATCTCAATAAGTTGATCAAACTTTTTTATTATCCAATAATTCATTGTATCGGCTGCTATCAGCTTCGGTTTTTTTATCTGTCTGATCACATTAAGCTGGATTTCGGGATCAATATTACCAAGTAATACAAAGGGTGATTCCTGAAGATCTTCTGGGATTTTGGGATTGAAATTCTGAAAGACATTAAGCTGTGTATCTAAAGTTATTGCCTGGTTGAGGTTATTATAACGACCTTTCCATCGGAAGGTTTTACCCTTAGCAAAATGAAGAGAATCCGTATTTACGCCCCTGGATTTAAGTAACATGATGTGCTCAGAAGGAAAGTCTTCTCCCACCACACCAATAATTGAGACATTATCATATAAAAAGCTCGCTGCAACGGATGCATATACTGCCGAACCGCCAAGGACTTCATGTACTTTTCCATGAGGATTCTCAATGCTATCAAGCCCTATAGTACCAACGATGAGTAAGCTCATTTCGATCCCTCTGCCTTTTCAATGATAATCGTTGCAGGTTTTTCGTTTTGGTTCAGAATGTAATTCCAGAATTTAGAAATTCCCCCAGTAGCGAAAAAACGAATAAGGAAAATTAATACTATTAATAATAAGATTCTAAAAAGAAGTTTCCAGACGGAAGTCAAATCTTTATTTCTTTGCTTTCTTCGTTTCAACCATTCATCTGAAAAAAAAGACATACTACAAAATACTTTTCAATCCCTCTTCAAAGCGTTGTAATCCCTTTTCGATATTATCCATTGAATTTGCATAGGAAAATCGTACATAATTATTCGCACCAAAAGCTACTCCTGGCACAACAGCAACATAGAAATTCTGAATAAGGTAAGAACAGAGATCGGCAGATGTTCGAATATCTTTTGTATTATTCTGAAGATAAAAGGAGACATTGGGCATTGCGTAAAATGCACCTTTGGGAAGTGTACATTTTATGTTTGGTATGTTATTTAATTCTGCCACAAGAAAATTTCTGCGCTTTTCGAATTGCTGACGCATCCTGTCGATACTGCCATCATTCTGCGTGAGGGCTACCACGGCGGCTTTCTGAGTCATAGAGTTGACATTTGAGGTTGTATGACTTTGAATCCTGCTCGCATATTTGATGATCTCATGAGGGCCAGCTGCATAGCCCAGACGCCACCCGGTCATAGCATAAGATTTCGAAACTCCATTCACTACGATGGTAATATCTTGAACTTTCTTAGAAACCGATGCTATGGAATGATGTTCCTCACCATCATAGGTTAGTTTTTCATAAATTTCGTCTGAGAGAATTAATATGTTGTGTTTCAGACATACTTCCGCAATCTCTTTCAATTCTTGTTTATTGTATACTGTGCCTGTTGGATTGTTTGGAGAATTCAGGATCAGGGCTTTTGGGCTGCTTAATGATGAGAGGGCATCTTCTAACTGATGGGCGGTAATTTTAAAATTTGTACTCATATTTGTTGGAAGAAGAATCGGGTGTCCATCAACCATTTCTACTTGAGATGTATAACTAACCCAGTAAGGAGAAGGAATAAGTACTTCATCGCGGGGATCGCAGATCGCAAGGAGAATGTGTATGATTGAGGCCTTAGCACCTGGTGAGACAAGGATCTCATCGATACTATATTTCAGATTATTATCCTTTAGGAATTTTTCTACAATAACCTCTCTAAGTTCAGGAATTCCAGCAGATTCAGTATAACGAGTAAAGTTGTCATCTAACGCTTTTTTTGCAGCATTTTTTATGTAATCAGGAGTATTGAAATCCGGTTCACCTACTCCGAAGTTTATTACATCATAACCCTCGGATTTCATTTTCTTGGCAAGAGCAGAAACCATCAAAGTTGGACTGGGTTTTATTGCCCTAGCTCTATGGGATAGCATGCTATTCATAACATCTCCACAATCTATAATTCATACACGATCTTTGAGAGATCCGCAGTTTTTGTAAAAGTAGAATTGATCAAACGGAGGAGAGCCATACGGTTCTCACGCAGAATTTCATTTTCAACCATAACCATCACCTCATCGAAAAAGTTGTCGATGTGATCCTTAAGCATCACAAGATCTGTAAAGCAGGCATTATAATCTTTTTCTTCAAAATGCTGCTCGTAATCTGGTTTGATCTCATTAAGCTTATCATAAAGTAACTGCTCTTCGTTTTCCTGAAAGAGCGTGGTATCGAGTTCAGCGACTTTTTGGGAACTATCTAATATATTTGAAGCTCGCTTGAATCCAATGATGAAATCTCTGAAATCTTTATGTGATTTGAACTCCTGTAAGCTTTGAGCGCGCAATATCAAATCGGGGATATTGGTATATTCAGAAGCTACCACAGCATTGATCACATCATATTCAATATCAAGCAACTCGAGATATGATCTTATACGTTGAATAAAGAAATTAATTACTTTTCTGTTCGTTTCTTCATCCACTATTTCATAAGTTTCAGCACTTTTCTTTATGAATAGATCAAGATCCAAGGTTAATTTCTTTTCGGCGAGAATTGAGATAATTCCGTTTCCCGCACGTCGAATTCCCAAAGGATCACTTGTTCCTGTCGGCTGTAAACCGATTAAGAAACATCCAACGATTGTATCCATTTTGTCGATCAATGAAAGAAGAATTCCCGTTTTAGTTTGTGGAAGAGAATCATTCTTATAGCGAGGTAAATATTGTTCGAAAAGAGCTTCTGCAACTTCAGTATCCTCCCCATCATTTAGAGCATATTGCCAGCCCATGTAACCCTGCAGTTTGGTGTACTCTTTTTCGCCAAGAATAAGCGTAGTAAGATCACACTTGGAAAGAAGTACCGCTCTGGTAATTTTATTAACATCATAGTTAAGCTGTTTCGCGCTCCACATGCTCAGTTTCTTCATACGTTCAGTTTTATCAAAAAGGGTACCGAGGTTCTTGATGAAAGTGATCTTTTTAAGCTCTTGGACTCTACTTACCAGAGGGATTTTTTTGTCAGTGTCAAAGTAAAATTTTGCATCGCTAAGCCGTGCAGTGATAACACGTTCGTTCCCATAGAGCACCTTATCAATCGTTTTTGGATTACTATTTCCAATTCCAATAAAATATGGAAGTAATTTGCCATCTATATTCTGCACAGAGAAGCATTTCTGGGTTTCCGAAAGGGTTGTTGTGAGTACTTTTGGTGGAAGCTCGAGAAATGAAGGGTCGAAACTTCCAAAAATCGGAGAAGGATATTCTACAAGGTCTGTAACAGTTTCGAGTAATTCGGGATTTTCAACAGGAAGTGCTTTCACCTTTTCTGCAGCTTGCAAGATTTTACCAGCTATTATCTTTTTTCTCTCCTCCCTGTCTGCTATCACAAAATGCTCTCTTAATATTATTAAATATTTATTTATGTCATCAATTCTTATATCATTATTTAGTTTCTGAAAACGATTCCCCAAAGTCGAAAGGCCACTTTTTAATCCATCGACTTCAAAGTTTAAAAGTGCAGTATTATATAATGAAAGGAGCCATCGAATGGGTCGGGCAAAAAGTATGGTCCCGGTTCCCCAGTGCATTTTTTTGGGAAAGGGGATCTTTGGAATTACATCTACAGATATTGACGTAAGAATTTCCTCTGTCTTTAATCCTTTGATATGCTTGACAATGGTTAGATATTCACCCTTTGGAAGTTCCTTAATAATAATATCTTCTTTTTTAAGATTCTGCTTCTTGAGAAATCCCAGCCCTACCTTGTTGAGATTGCCGGTTTCATCATAAGCAATACGTTTGGGAGGTCCGACAATT
>DRBZ01000057.1 GCA_011043895.1 Candidatus Cloacimonadota bacterium | reverse complement strand
GATGAGATCTGCTCTCTTCCGGTGCATAAGCATGATGAGCGTGCAGTTCTGCCCACTACCGGATGCCAAGACAAGATACTCCTGCTCCGCCTCCTGTAATTCCTCCAGCTTATCGATTATGTCCATGAGCTCATTCATGAAACACCTCCGTTCAGTTTGATGCAGGCAATCTTCGAAAGCTCGTTTCGATATACAAGCTTTGTCGTTTGCCGCTCTGGGAAGGTATGCGTATGCCGGCTTCTCTCATCTCGAATTCTCTGTTCTTAATATAAGCTTTTGACTTTCCGAGAATCCTGCCTGTCTCATATTGAGTAAGTCCTTTTGTGATCCAATAGTAAAGTATCTTCCGATACTCATCTTTCATCAATTTGCTGATGCCGGCAATAAGACCAACCGAGATGATCCCGTTACCAAGCCCAACGCCGGACTTCTCGTTCCTATCCGCCGGCTGGCGGAGAGGGATCTCGTCTGACAGGGGATTATCCAAAGTGTCCGCAATGTCCGTAATGGTGTCGTTAGGTGTCCGCAATAATTTGTCAGCATTCTCATTTTTGGGGGTGTCCGCAATGGTGTCCTCAATATTCTGTTCATACCATATCTTATATTTCGATCCTCCACTCCCTCCACGTCCGTGGATTTCCTTTGTTTCCCACTCGCCTTTTTTTGCTCTCCTGCGTATGGTCCGCTCAGACACACATAGGAGATCGGCGAGTTCTTTTGTAGTGTACCACATACCTACCTGCCTGTCACGCCGTAGCAACCGTTTGCCGGTGCGTAGGCGGATTTTATATTATCGGATTTTTGCACTGTGCTTGCAATGATCTGATCGCTTGTTGCTGCCAGCGTTTGGCTTTGCGAGCTGCCATATAATATTAAATATTCTTATATATATACTTATTATTAATAATAATATAGAGGAAGATCACGAAGATTGCTGTGAGGGATTCCATCAGTCCTCCTTGCCTCATATTTCTTGACATCTTTCTAACCTCTTTGTTTATTTTTATTTAATCTTGATGATAAGAGATGTGAGAAATATTAACTTTGTTAAGTTTTTTAACTAAAGTGTGATATTTTTTAATGTTAGGATGTATAATGAGCTTAGGTAATCGCTTTAAGGAATTTAGGAAAAGCATTGGTATGACACAATCTGAGCTTGTTAAGAAGTATGATTATGGACGTGAGATAATCTCACTTATTGAATCAGATAAGACACAGCCTCGCTTGCAATTTCTTTATCATCTTGCTAATGATCACAATCTCAATATTCACTGGCTTATCACTGGTGAAGGTAGTATGTTTGGTAATGAGGTTCCAAATTTAAGGGAACTCAGCGAACGTGCTGCACGCCGGGACCAGTTACGGGACCAAGCCATACAGGAGCTACAAGCAGAAAACCTGGAGCTGCAACGTAAACTCATACAGTGCCAGGAACGGTTAATTGCCAAACCATTTGTCACCCCATAACGACAGGAACTTTTTCGGAAATTCAGCTATTTAATAGATTTATTTTGGAAAAATTTTTGAAATTTGTTATAGATTATTGACTACTATCTCCCCACCCACGATCGTCATATATGGTTTTGCTTCTAACCAGAATTCGTTTGGTTCGTTCTCAAAATCATCGATTACAATAAGATCAGCATGTTTCCCGGGTGTAATTGATCCAAGATAATCATCATTTCTCATACCTTTTGCTGCATTTATTGTATATGCTTTTATTGCTTCCTGCACTGTTATTTTCTGTTCGGGAATCCAGCTATTCTCATTTGGATTGCAATGATATTTTCTTTCGAGAGCAGAGTATATTCCCATGAATGGATTATGTGTTTCTACCGGCACATCAGAACCGAATCCAATAATCGCTCCTTTATCGAGTAGAGATTTGACAGGATATGAATTTTTCCCATATTTACCCAACAATCGTTCTGTAGTTTTCACATCTAAGCTAATATGAATCGGCTGCATAGAGCAATAGATACCTTCTACTGCGATCCGTTTTTGATCCTGAGGTGTACAACATTGTACATGCTCGATACGATAGAGAAGATCCTTATCTAGTATCTCCGGATGATTTTTTACTTTTATAATCGAACTGATTACCAAGTGATTTGCTTTGTCCCCTATTGCATGTATGGTTGGAGAAATATTGTGCTGTGCTGCGTGTAGAACAATATCATGTAATTCATCTTCAGTATGAAAAAGTATGCCATAATTCTCCGAATCCCCAAAATATGGATTGAACATATATGCGGTATGAGAACCTATCGAACCATCCATAAAGAGTTTAAGCCCCCCAAACTTGAACCACTCATCACCAGTATAAGATTCCACCCCCTGATCGATCATCTCTTCCAGCAAATCAGATCGGAAGTGCCAGCAGGTTCGCAGTTTGAGTTGATTATTATTCTTGAGATATGAAAAAATTTTGAGCGCATCTTTTCCTTCCATAGAATTTATTCCTGTCAATCCAAAATGATGTGCTTCATTTATCGCATTCTTAACAAGTGATAGCTGTTCGTTGAAAACGGGATTCGGCCTAACCTCATCAATAAATTTCCAAGCTTTTTCATAAAGAAATCCATTAATAGAACCATTCGAATCTCTTCCAATACTTCCTTCGGGAGGGTCGGGTGTTTTAGAGGTGATATTCATTAGTTGAAGTGCCTTTGAATTACACAAAAACGAATGCAAGTCTTTACTTGAAAGTGAAACTGGAATATTCGGAATGATCTTATCCAGAAAATCTTTATTAAAAAATGAAGGGTCTTCCCAGAGATTCTTATCCCAGCCAATTCCGTGTATCCATTTATTTGAATCTGGATGTTCTATTATGAAATGAGTCAATCGTTTTGTTATCTCATCAGGTGTATCTGCATTAGTTAGGTCAATTGATCTTTTTGAGAAGGCATAATTGATGAAATGTGTGTGGCAGTCTATAAAACCAGGAAGTACAATTTTACCTTTGAGATCGATCTTCAATATGTTATCAAAGAGTGTTTCATTGAATTCATCATTCCAACCCACAAATCGAATTGTATTATCAATGATGTAAATCGTATCTGCGACAGGAACATTGTGGTCTTGCGTGAGCACTTTTGCGTTATATAACAGTATTTTCATGGAGAAGAAGTAATTTGAAGGTATAAAATCGTCAATATTTAAGAAAAGTTTTGAATATAATCTTTGTATTTATCGGCGGAAATTTGCCTTATCAGAGTTTATCAGCGTTCAATTAAAATGGAGCGGGTTACGAGATTCGAACTCGCGACTCTTAGCTTGGGAAGCTAACACTCTACCACTGAGTTAAACCCGCTCTGAGTAAGTTGATGTGTATATTTATAGGGATAGAGAACATTTGTCAAATATGTAAAAAATTTTTCTTTTTTCAAAGAAATTTAGCAACCACTGTTTAGAATTAACAAGACAATATGAATCTTGAAACTACTTTGATCCACAAAACAAAACCGCTGGAATAACCAGCGGTTCTTTACTACTTAAGCTTACTTATAATCTGAGATTAGTCCATATAATATTCACATGCAATATACATATCCTGCCCGGGAACCCTCATTACATACGTTCTCTTGTGTGAAAGCTCATCTGATCCTGGTTTGGGCCACCAGTATTCAGTCCATCCTGCACCGTCCTCGATCGCAATTTTTGCAAAATCAAAAAACAAAAAATTGCCATGTCCATCATTGAAAGTGCTTAAGTCGGTATTCACGATTTGGGGTTTGTAAGGATGCGCAGTCATTGTAACCCTGTCGAGCGGACCTGCAAAAAGATAGAGATCCCCATCAATAAAAGGACCGTTTACATTCTGTATGGCTTGTAGAGTTGGTTCTTCTCCTTTGGTTACAGCCATTACCACACCTTTCTCGACGAGAGCTTTCGCTTTGGCGGCTTCATCTGCAAAAAGTGTCCCGATCACAAGCATTGTGAATACAAATATGAAAACAATTATGATTTTTCCTTTTTGATTCATTCGAATCTCCTTATTGGTTTGTAATACTTCTAATAAAGAAGCATGCGCATTAAACACATTGATCTTAAACAAACAAGATCCAGAATCACATAAAAATTGTTTTCACACTTCTCTCACCACTCCAATGAATCCCACAATCCTCTCATGCTCGTCCATTTTGTATGTCCATGTGATCTCTACCTGCAGATCACTGCCATCCGCTTTCCTGAGTGCACCATCCCAGGTAGAAGGACTCGGTTTCTTATGAAGAATATCTGCAAAATATGTATTGATACTACTTTTCTCAGCGGTGTCACCGTCAAATAGTTTTCCAATATTCATCAGCAACAGCTCCTCTGCAGGATAACCGGACAAGAGCACTGCCTGCTTGTTGATATACTTAATCTGCCCTGCTTTATCAAATTCCAGTACTGCAATCGGAAGCTCTCTCAGCAATTCGATGTCCACATCTTTATCCTTTGTATCTTTTATTGCTTTTTCATTCGCAGCCCTCAACGATAGATCGGTCATGGTATCCATGATCTGCTTTGGATTTCCCTCGTCATCATGAACGATCGATGCTCGAAAATCTGCTGGAAAAATGCTTCCATCTTTTCTAATTAAATCTACTTCGACATTCATCATATCGCTGCCAGATTCAACCATATTTTTCAGTTTTCTTACAAACCTGTCTCTATCATCAGGTGCGACGAGATCAACACCAGAAATACCAATAAGCTCAGACGGATCCTTGTAGCCGAACATTTTTGCTTTATGCTTATTACAAAATACAATGTTCCCTTCTAAATCAAGAAGCGAAAATCCGTTTTGGGCAGTTTCAACTAACCTTCTATATCTTTCTTCACTAAGTCTGAGTGCCCTCTCCTTTTCTTTTGATTCTGTGATATCAATTGAATTCCCCACACTTCCAATTTTATTTCCTTTTGAATCCCTCATAATTGCGGCTGAGAGGTAGCTGATAAATTCTTCCCCATTCTTGCGTTTATTTACAACTTCACCATAAAAAGTATCTCGTTCTTCAAGGATCTCTCCAATTCTATTACATTCATCTGCATCACTGTACAACATCTTTACATGCTTGCCGAGAACCTCCTTACGTTTATACCCAAAATTCTTTTCTGCTGCACTATTGAATTCAATGATATTCCTGTCATTATCTACTGATATGAACATAATGAGTGAGCTTTCGATCAAATTTCTTATATACTCATGCATTTCCTGTAATCTTGTCTCATTTTCTTTTCGGGTGGTTATATCTGCAACAGTACCTATTATACGTATCGTCTCCCCTTTCTCACCTTTCAGGCAAACTCCATTGTTTTCTACAAAAATGTAATGATTGTCTTTAGTTAGCATCCTGAATTCTACATTGAATACACTGCTGTTTTTTACAGCTTTATCAACCACCTTCATTACATGATCTTTATCGTCTGGATTAATGAGTTTGAGAGCTTGACCATAATCCATTAACCTTGACATTTCATCTTCTTTATATCCCAGCACTTTTTCAATTGCTCCAACAATCTCAATTTTCTTATTTATCACATCTACATCATACACAATCTGTCCGGTTTGTTCAGCAACTAATCTATAACGCTCCTCACTTTCTATGAGAGCTTCCTGTATCCTTTTTCTATCTGTGATATCTCTGCAAATGATGCGGATTTCCTGCGCTTCACCATTGTCATCAAAGATGAGTTGAGTGCGTTCATGAACCAGTAAAATAGAACCATCTTTCCTCACCTTTCTGAATTCTAACTCGCTGAATTCCTCACGTTTTTTGAAGATCTCAGACAACTCCTTTTTCACTATCTTCAGATCATCATTATGAACTACCTGCCAGACCGATGAACCTATCAACTCTCGCTTCGTATATCCAAGATATTCAGCCCCGAACTGATTAACATTTTTAACGGTACCATCGGGATAAACTGAGAAATACATATCCGGTGCATTATCATATAGATCTTGATATTTCTTTTCTGTTTTTTCAAGCTCTTCTTCGACAATCTCTCTGGCAGCTTTCTCTTTTTCCACACGTCGTTCAAGTACTTTAGAAGAATGAAGATCGTTGATTATACGTAGTAAGTTATCATAATTCAACGGTTTAGGCAGGAACCGATCCACGCCAACATTTATTGCTTCCAGAAGATTTTCTTTTTTATCAAATGCAGAAAGAACGATAATGATCGTCGATGGTTCAATTGCTTTTATCTTTCTTGCCATAACCAAACCGTCCATAACTGGCATACTGATATCTGCAAGAACTACATCAGGATGGAATTTATTGAATAGTCTTAAGCCTTCTTCACCATTCTGCGCTGTAAACACTCGTTTAACTCTATTCTCTAATATCATAGCCACAGAATTGAGGATCACCACCTCATCTTCTACATATAAAATTGTGATATCTAATATATCCATCATCTCCACCTGTTCATTCACCCCTTATTTTTGGAATAATCTTATTCCCTATATCATTAAAAGTTATCTTGAATTCTACACCTCCTACCCCTGAGAATTCAATCTCTCCATGTATTTGCTGCACTAATCCCTGAATCAGTTGTAATCCCAAAGATGTAGCATTTTCATAATCCTCTTGTGAAAAACCTATACCCTCATCTTTCACAATCAATTGATATTCATCCTTATTCTGTTGAAGCAAGATGTATAATTTGCCTTTGCTGCTGCCAGGATAAGCATGTTTGAAAACATTGGTGATGAGCTCATTAAGAATTATACCAAGTGGGAGGGCAGTCCTAATATCGAGCACCACATCATTCACATGTAACTCCAGAGATATCTTATCCTGATCGATCCTGTAGGAATCATATAGGTGTTCGATGAGATCTCTGATATATTTCTCAACTTCCACATCTCTAAAATTGTCAGATTGATAAAGATCCTCATGCACTCTTGCCATTGAACAGATACGGTTTTGTATCGACTTAAAAATTTCCTGAATTTTTGTATCCTTGATGCCATGTGCCTGCATGGAAATCAATCCTGAAACAACCTGCATATTGTTCTTAACACGATGATGAATCTCCTGAAGCATGAGTTCTTTTTCTTTCAAAGATTCTTTTAGTCGGATTTCATTTTCTTTTATCTGTGTAATATCCTGAATAGTACCCGAAAGCTGGCTTACATCGAAGCTATGATTCATTTTGACTGTGATGCGTTGCTGTAAATATTTTATCGTTCCATCTTTTGTTTTAACCATAAAGTCCTGAAATTGACCAAGTTTCTGGATGAGTAATTCTTTGTCTGACTTGGAATGGAATAATCCTCTGGTTAAACTTATCATTTGAGTCTTATCTTTCTCAGGCAGCATAGAAATAAATGTCTGGAACGAAGGTTCGATCTCACCTGGTTCATAACCAAATATTCTGAATATTTCATCAGACCAGTGGTATATATTCTGATCAATATCCCATACCCAGTAACCGATATGTGCTATCTTTTGTGCATCCTTTAGAAGCTTCTCACTTTTTTCTAGTTCAAGCAGAATTTTTCTACGCTCTTCCATTTCCTTGTTTAGCGCATCCCGAGAAGAAGTTACTTTTTTGAGGTTCTCTGTCATTGTATCCACTGCTTCAGCAATTCGTGAATACTCTTCTGTTTTCAAGGTGCCGATTTTATAATCAAGATCTCCAGCACCGATTTTTTTAATACCAGTTATCAGGTGTGTGAGAGGTTGAGAAATAATCTTTTTTATTCGATAAATAAGAAGTATAACAAAAATACCAAGCACAAGTACCGCAAGAAGTACTCCATAAAGATAATAACCACGTTCTGCTTGATGCTGAGCGAAAAGCTCATTGGAAAAATTCTGAACCCGGAAATAAATTTTTTGCAACGATAAAATAAGCTCTTGTACGAGTATCTTCTCGTTCCTCTCGAGTTTGTTGATCAATGCTAAAGAATTTTCCTCGAGTTCTATATCACTCATGCGAAGATTAATACTTGTTATTCTATCAAAGATTTCACCGACTACTCTATAATCCTGAAGTAATTCCTGTTTAATGCTTGAGTGCTTCAATTCTTTGATCGAGTTACCCAACTCATGAAACAGCACATGCCACTGCTGGAGCATTCTTTCTTCATGATGCATGACATATTCATTTGTTACGATTTCCAGTTCTGTGACTCGTGAGAAGATCTTACGGAATAATGCTTCTGTTTTAGATGATTGATTAAGATTAATGATCGCTCCTATCACAAGTAAGGCAACAAGAAGCATTATTATTAATGTGAAAATTGAAGAAGAAAGAATGACTCTTTTGATTTTCATTTCTATCCTAATGTACTATCTCTACTCTTTCCGGGCTAACTTCTTTTAGAGGTTTAAAATAAATATATTTTAGATAATTCGGCATTTGTAAATCACCATCATTTTGATCAATGAGCCATCTTGTCTGGTCTTCCAGTACGATAAGTAATTCTTTTGGAAGCATAATATGCATTTGATGTCTTTTTAGCAAAAATTCTGAGTGCTCCAAACTCGCACCCGAAGTGTGTGCTACATAACGCAGTGTATGCTCATTACCTTTCTTGAACCATTCTTCAGCTCGAACAAGCGCTCTGAGGATGCCTTCGGCTTGATCTGGATGAGTGTTCACCCATTCCGTTCTTGCTACAAGAAGATAATAGACGAATCTTGAATTAGAACCTGGAACTTGCATGTATTGCTCTTGATGGCGTGTAAAGAAACTATAGGTATATGGCTCATATATCAAAGCTCCATCGTAGGAGCCATTAATAAATCCCTGTATGATATTCTCACAGCTATCGTAGCTCAGCTCAAGTTCATTATCGATAAACTTATTATAAAGAATAAATCTATCCAGATAATATTCTACTAATGGATAATCGGGTACGCCAACCTTTTTCACAGTTTTAGTATTCATGTTATGTATCATGAAATCCTTATGAACCATAAAGTCTACCCGTGGAGTTTTGGCAAGGGTACACAATATCTGCATATCTTTACTGAAAAGTGCATATTCGGCAAAGATGTCATTTGTTAGAACACAGAGTTCTGATTCTCCTTTTTGTAGTGTAGAGAAAGCTTCCTCCTGTGTCTCGTAGGGAGCTGCATCAACATCTAAGCCTTCAAATGCAAAATAGTGATGTTGTTCTGCAATATAGATTAATACATTGGGAGTATTTGAAGAAGTAGATATAAGTATCTTATCTAATTGGGCTGGTGTTGAATCAGGATTTAATAGTACGATGTAATAGATGATCAATCCTGCAATGATAATACAAACCAGCAGTGTTGCTATTGTAGTACGAAGTAAGACGTTCTTTTCCATATTTTGCAAACTCAATCACTACTTATTCTCATAACTCATGGACAAAGTGTAACTCCAAAAATTATTGTCAATATTATTCAGACCCTTCGAATGAAAATGATAGAATTTGTACTATGAAGTGATTGATCAAAATGCTTGCAATCAATGTTTTTATTTCAAATATTTCCGCTTATTGCAAGCAATTTATTTCTTTAATCCCACGCCAGCCCATATTTTAAAATCTATCTCAATATCCCATATGGATTGTTTATATTTGTCACTTTTCCAAAGATTAGCGTTAACGAGACCTGGCGGAACCATCTCCAGATCATCAAAGAATTTCATGACCTCATCTTTGCTTCGCGCATGAATCTCGAGGTTGTATCTTTTATATAATTTCTTTATTTCAAGTGCCTTTTCCAAAGAATGTCCATCCCAGGAACTGTGCGATATTGCCAAATAACTTCCGGGAGTCATGGACTTTTTTAATGTATCTACTACTCGATATGCATGATAGTCATTCGTAATATATTGCGGGCCAAATACAAATAATATGGCAATTGGTTTTGAAAAATTTAGCATTTTTTGAACTGTGGTATTTGCAATTATTTTTTCAGGATTCTCGTAATTTCCGATAATTGCTGTGGCGTTTTTATTTCTTTGAAGAATTTCTAAATAATGTGACACTGCTCCTTGATCGATATCAACATACACGATCTTGGCATCTCTGTTTATTTTTTGTGCAACATTATGGACATTCCCTACTGCAGGAAATCCTGAACCAAGATCGAGAAACTGCTTAATACCTTGTTTGGACGAATATTGAACAACTCGTCTAAGGAATTCTCGATTTGCCTGAACGCCTTGTTTAATAGTAGGAAAAATTTCGAGATACATATCTCCCACTTCACGATCAACAGCAAGATTATGATTACCACCCAACAGATAATCATATATTCGACACAAAGATGGTTTTTCCTTATTACTTCCCTCGGGAATCCAGTTATTTTCAATCATAGGGTTCTCCTTATTTTTACTCTCAATTTGTTTGAGAACTTCTTGAACCACGTGATCGATTCAAACAACAGGATTCGATTTTATGTCAACAAATTTCGATAATACTACTATTTTTTATACTTCGGCTCCCATTTGAGTTCTGGTTTTTCATAGTCCAGATTCCAGATATATTTCTCGATCTTATCTTTAAGTGAATTATCAATTTCCTTACTAACCGGATAAATTTCCGCATTGAGTATGTGCCGAAGAAGGTGGATTGTTGATGTAATTGTATTCTTATAACCGCGAGGGCTTACATTTTTCAAATGATCATTTGGAGTGTGAATATGGAACGAAGCCTTACCACCAAATCGGGCAATATTCACGGATGGTATCTCATAAACAGAAAATGGCATACAGTCACTACTGTATATATCAAGTTTTGTGGAATACAGAATCCCGATTTCCCTCATAAGCCCATCACAGTATCCCATTAACTCCTTTGTGCCAATAACCGCCATCCCATCAGTACCAAGCGGATCGCCAGACACATCAATATTTACTACAAGACCAGCTCGTTCTTTAATTTCCTCAAGATGAGTTTTTACATAATGCTGGCTGCCAAGCAGTCCAAGCTCTTCACCAGAGAAAAAGATAATCTTAAGATCTCGTTCGGGAGTATGTTTTGCAAAATATTCTGCTACTTTGAGTAATGCCAATGTTCCACCAGCATTATCTGAAGCCCCTGGACTATGAGCAACTGTATCATAATGACCTACTGCATAGGTGAGATTGTCATCGATCTTTATTCATAATGAAGCGCATCTATCGGATTCAACTCAGAAGCCTTTTTTGCAGGATAATACCCGAAGAAGATCCCAACGGTACCTGAAAAGAAGAATGCTATCACCGACATTATTGGATCGATGGAGGGTGTAAGTGAGGTGAGTTTGCCGAGAATAGTAGTGATCAGGACAGCAAATAAAATACCGATCAAGCCACCAATCAAACTAAGGGTAATTGACTCAGCAAGAAATTGCAATAATACGTCCTTTGTTCTCGCACCAACCGATATACGAATTCCAATCTCTCGTGTTCGTTCAGTTACAGAGACCAGCATAATGTTCATTATACCAATCCCACCAACGATCAAGGAAACACCTGCGATTGCTCCAAGCAGAAGCGTCAGTGTCGAGGCAGTTGAGGTTGCAAATTCTGTGATCTACGACTGGCTATGAATACTGAAATCTGCATCATCTTCATTGTCTATGTCATGAGCTCTCATGAGGATTGTCTCAAGTTCATTTATTGTCTCATCGATCATTTTCTCAGATTTTGCACTCACGAAAATTGTATTAACATAGGATCCGTATTTTCCCCCTTTTAAACGATATATCACTGTTGTTGAGGGAGCCAGAACAAGATCATCCTGATCCATTCCCATTGAATTTTCACCTTTTTCATCAAGTACACCGATAACTGTAAAGGGAGTATTGTTGATGCGAATTCTCCGCCCTATTGCATCAGTATTTGGAAATAGTTCTTCAGCAACCGTATATCCCAGTACTGCTCCTTTCTTTCTTGATTTTACATCATTATCTGTGAACATAGTTCCCTGTCCTATCTGATAATTCCTGATTTGAAGAAAAGTGGGATCGACACCTTCAATTCGACAATTCCAGTTACCAGAACCACTGACGATCTGGGCGTTTGTTGTCACGCTTGGAGATATACAATCGATGAGTATTGCATTTTTCTTAATAATTTCGCAATCTTTATAGTGTAAGGGATTCCCTGCTACCAGATCCCCTCTCACGCCCTGAAAATTCATTGCGCCTGGTCGAATCATAATAAGATTTGTTCCCATACTGGAAATATCTTTCTCAATCTTTTTTTGTGAACCTTCACCTATAGCCACCATAACAATGACCGAGCATACTCCAATGATAATTCCCAGAGAGGTCAAAAGACTTCGTGTGCGATTTTTGAAAATGCTCTTAAGTGCAACTTTCTCTATCTTCGAGAGTTTCATAGGACCTTTTCAGCCATAAGTTCAACTTTCTTTGCAGTATTAGGTCGATCCCAGGCTTTTTTACCATCTCGCAGAAAGATCTTACGATCCGTATAATCTGCGATGTCGTGCTCGTGCGTAACGATAATGATAGTGATCCCTTGCTTATGAAGTTCCTGGAATAAACGCATAATATCGACTGAAGTTCTTGAATCGAGATTTCCTGTTGGTTCATCTGCAAGTAATATTGATGGATTATTTACTAATGCCCTTGCAATCGCTACCCGTTGCTTTTCTCCACCAGAGAGCTGGCTGGGTATGTGATCAATCCTCTTTTCAAGACCAACTTTTATAAGTGCATCTCGGGCTAGTTCTTCTGCATGCTTCTCTATTCCTGATCTATCATATAACAAGGGCAATTCCACGTTCTCCAATGCACTTGTTCGAGGAAGTAAGTTGAAGTTTTGAAACACAAAGCCGATCTTCTTATTTCGTATATCAGCATATTGGAAAACTGAAAAAGGAGATGACCATGTAGGTAATAATCCCCCAAAGTAAGCAACTGTTCAACGCAACATTCTTATTTCTTCTCATCGCTCGTATTGTATGATAAATTGCTATCCCGAAAATAGCTACATAAAAAAGAAAACATACAATCCCGTTCTCGGAGAATATCCACAAATAGTCATTATGGGGTCGAATGTATTGCTGGAATCCCCTTTCAGCCCTAGTGCCTTGAATACCATATTTTGGATAAATAATTTTCCAGTTACCCGGACCAACTCCGGTAAAGAAATGCTCTCCGATCATGGGAAACGTTCGCTTCCATGCTTGCCAGCGAATATTAAAACTCTTACTGTCTATGATCTGCTTACGCTCAGCGTCCGTCTCTTCATGCAGCACTTTCCCAAACCATGGCTTTTTATGACCCTGATAATCTTTCACGAATTTCGTGGAAAAATATCCAGCTATAAAAACAACGAATAATATTCCTGATATCGGTAGAATCGTCTTCCATTTCTTTTTGTTGAGATGCTTGAAAAGCAAAAGAATAGAAAAGATAAATAACGTAGCAAGGATGACCGCCAACCAGCTTGAACGGGCTTTGATTATTCCAATTGTAGCTGATGAAAAAATCAGTGAAATCAATGAAAAAATTCTCCATAATTTCTGCTTGTCTGAGAACCATTCATACAGACTAAATGGCATAAGGATAACAACAACAGAACTAAAGAGATTTCTGTTTGCAAATAATGAATACAGCGTTTTTGCACCGGGGATGGAGTATAGATTATGGAGAAAGTATTGAAGAAAACCAATTCCAGTAATGACAATCCCGGTCAGTACAATTATTCTAAAGATCACCTTAAACGAATCATCTGATATTTTGAGTGTATAATACGTTGATAAGGAAACATAAAATAGGTAAAATATTTGCAGATAATACTTAATGCTTCGACCCTGTTATAGGCAAAAAAGTATGAAATGCCAGAAAACAATATAAATCCTGCGAGGGTCAGAAATAACGGAGATCTGTAAAATCCTATATTTATCTTTTTGTAATATAGAATATAAATTATGGTAATGAGAATGGTCAAAAGACTTATATACAAGAGCCGAATCGACAGAAGTGGTTCTATTGTCATCTTGCTATAAACCAGCGGTGTGATCAGAAGAAAACCGATCGCATAGAGGTATATTGGAATATTAGTTAGTATCTTACCTAATTTCATTCAATTTGCCTTGTAGTAACTTCATATATTCTTCATATCGCTTATTTTTCGTTTTTGAACCTACTCTATTAAGAACCTTATGTGCTTTATCATAATCGCCTTGATTATAATAAGCAATACTCATATTAATAAGGGCGTCTTCAAATCGTGGTGAAATTTGTAATGCTTTTCTGTAGTAATCTATGGCTTTTTCATTTTTACCATAAAAACGGTAAACATCTCCGAGATTGAGTAAAACATACACATGATTTGGATGAACTTTTTCTGCCTGAAGAAAGCTGGCAAAGGCATCCCGATTCTGATTTCCTCTTGAATACATCACTCCTTTGTGCCAAGCTACTGGTGTAACGGCTGGATCGATCGTGTAAAAGATATTATTTACTTTTGCTATCTCTTCAAGGGCTACACGTCCATTGTTTGCAGTAAGCGCTTTCTTTAAGTGTACTTCGGATTCATATCGTAAATAACCAACGACAATAATTGGAAATAGCAACAAGATATTCACAATAACCGGATACTTGAAAGGTTTCTTATTATTTTTTCTTGATTTGAAATCAAGTACAAGTATTATTGCAATGATAATGAAAAGAAAAACGGAATGTACAATCCTCTCTTTTGGAAAACTAAAATATGATATTACTAGATAGCCAATATATCCCATAAGCAAACACAGCATCATTCGTTTGGATTGTTTATCTGAGATCTTCGTTACCGATCTTATACCTATGATTAGGGGAAGGAGCAAGAATATTAAATAAGCCAAAGCACCTGGTATCCCGATCTCTGCTGCTGTCCATAAAAAATCATTATGGGGACGCTTATAATGATATCTACCACGTTCAGCAAAGGTTTTTTTAAGCCCGTATTCAGGGAACCGTAGTTTCCAATTTCCAGGTCCTACTCCAAATGCAGGATTGTCGGTAATCATTTGTGTCGTCTTTTCCCATGCAACAAATCTGACCTTAAGAGTTTGAGCAGAAGTTAACTTCTTCTTCTGAACAGATGTTTGCCTTACATACTTTTTTGATGATTCAGAAGGACTTTCATCCAGTTCAATCAACGTACTTGAAGCAAATCCGATTATCAGCACAATAACTGCAATGAGTACGAGTTGAATAAATTTCTTAACTGAGATAAAATCTTTAAAAATCAATTTTTTATTTGCAAGCATGATAATCAGTATTCCAATACACCCAACTACAAGTGCCAACCACACAGATCGTGTACGCGTAATTATAATTACTATTCCTGACAACACAATTGTAGCTGGTACAAAAATTAACCATACTTTCTTGAATTTCAGAAATCCATAGATAGAAAAGGGCAGCATCAGGAAAAGCGCTGAAGACAGAAGGTTGCGGTTCGTCATGGTGGCATAGACCCTATCGCTACCAGGTATGAAACCGAGCCAATCTGTGTAAAATTGCACAAGTGCAATCACTGCTATGATAAGCTGTAGAACTATGATACTTTTTATCAGCACATCGATTTTGTCCCAGAATCTTTCTAACAAAAGAGTTATAGTGACAAGATAAATTCCGAATAAAAGTATTTTTATCAATTCAAAAATCCCCTCAGAAAGATTGATGACTTGGGTCATTGAGATAGCAGAGAATACAACATATAATCCATAAAATAGAAATATTGGATTTTTTAATATTGAAAGATCATAGAATGTTTTATTTTTCAATACATACGAATTTATGACAAAGAGGACAAGTCCAAGAATTAGCAATCGTATGGTCAGAACAGGTTCAACGGAAGCAGTCGAATATACCAGTGAGAGGATTAATAATGCAATGACGAAAATATAATATTCTGCATAGGATGTTGTTTTAGTTTTCATAAATGAGATCCATTTTTTCATCAGGTTCTTTTTGTATCAAATGTGTTAATTGTTCCAAGAATTCGGGTACTTGATATCTTGAAAGTGCTTCTCTCAGTCGTTCTTTAAAATGAGGTGTTTTCAGTGCTCTGCTAATGATCTGGATTGCTTGAAGATGCTGCTCTGGGAAAGCATCTGGCGTAAGGATAATGAAAATAAGGTTGACCGGCTTCTTGTCTGGTGCATGCCAATCAATTGGATTTCTGAGAAGTCCTATCGCAACCTTTGCAGTTCGAATCGAAGAAATCCTGCAATGGGGAAGTGCCACACCTTGTCCAATCGCTGTACTTGCAAGTTTTTCTCTTTCCATAATGGACTGAGTAACAATTTTAGTTTCGTGTATGATTCCTTCTTTTACAAAGAGCTGAGCCAACTCAAATATTGCTTGTTCCCGTGTTGTTGCCATCATTTCGATAACTCTATCATCAATCAATCCCGAAATTGTAAATTCTCCCACTGCTATATCTTTTGCAAGTAGTGCCTCCCTCTCACCTACTGTCCAGTTCTTCCATTTGATAAGCGTTCGCTCAGAAAGCCAGGCACCAACCAATTCGAAAACTACAAGCGCTGGAATAATTGTATCAAAGATGATCTCCCCGCCATGACCTTTCAGCATGGCTGCAACAAGAATTGTTTCAACAGCTGCCACTCCTGCTTGAGGAAGCATTAATTTGGGTAATGCAGCTGTAATTTTGGGGTCCTGACGGGTCAATTTACATCCGAGCCAGTTACCGAAGATTTTTGCAATAGTTCTCAGGATCAGATACGCAATTACAAAGATCAATGTTTCGTTCGAGAAACTTTCCAGCCGCACACTTGCACCGATTATCGCAAAGAAAAGAAGGTTCATAATAGGCATAACATTCTCAATTTTAAGAGAATCAAAAATCGCGTGAGAATGGAAATTAGAAATGAGCAATCCAGCAACAACTGCCGTGATAAGAAATGGTAGATTGAAGTTAATAGCTATGGCTACTCCAATGGATACAACGCCAAGTATGATTAGTAAAATCTCAACAGAAGGGGTGGGATGTTCTGAAAGTACAGTAGATAAAAAAGAATCTGATTCTTTGAAATCAACGTCTTCGGGAAGACGCTTTTTTATAGTAAGTTTTAGAATAAAGAAAATCGCTAAACCAATGAGAATTGCAAGCAGAAGATGCCAGATGACTTCACCTGTGATGTGCAGAGTTGAAAGATGCGCTCCTTTACTTAGAACCACTCCGACACTCAGAAAAACAGAGAAGAACAAAACCTCCATGATGTTATCAAGCACAATGACATTTGCCAGCACATTTTTAAGTGTTCCCTCGATCTTAAGTTTGTTCATCAGAAGGAACGTAAGAGCTGGAGCAGTTGCAATTCCAATAGACCCAAGTATTAGTGAAAGTACAATATCAAATTTGAAAATCAGTCTGAAACCAAGAAATAGCAATCCCCAGGTCAAAATTCCCTGAACTATGCAAATAATAGCAGCTCGACCACCGACCTCTTTGATCCTGTCCCAATGGAGTTCCTCGCCGATTGAGAAAGCTATGAGACCTAAAAAAAGAAAAACAAAAAAGTGGTAACTCTCCAATATTTTTGCATATTCCGGGAATGCTGTATCATAAAAATGATATATTGGCTTGAAAAAGAATATTTGTTTGAGCCCTTCATGATTTTCCAGAAATCTGTGAACCAACTCAAGAAAGTGAGGTCCTACCAGAATTCCACCGCATATCTGCCCTATCACTTCTCCTATCTTTAGTTTACGGGCTACTAAACCGCCGATATATGCAGCAAGAATAAGCAGACCTATCTCAAAAATCTGCATTTTCATGAACTGAAGTTCCATTATCTATTTCCAAATATTACTTTGATAAAAAAAGATTTTGGATAAATTTATCCGTCAATAAATAAAAAAAAGGGCTCCACATAGGAACCCTTTTAAGTTACCTTCAATACTATTCTTTCTTTGCAGGTTTTTCTTCTTTTTTGATAACCTGAATTGTGAAAGAAGAAGCCAGTGCTGCAAGCGCACCGATAGCTGCCCATACTGGAGCCAGCACTACACCAACCACGCCAATGGTCACCGGGATCTCAAGATAGGTCTTTCCGCTATCATTTTTAATAATGATCTTGCGAATATTACCTTCATGTATGATCTCTTTGATCCTGGCAAGCAACTCTTCACCTTTGACTTTGAATTCATCGATCTTTTTCTTATCCATATTTACTCCTAAGTTATTGCTTTATCATTTTCTTTCAAATGTTTATCAGTTATGTCAACAAACTTGGGTATATTTACGATTATCCAATCAAAAAATGGCAAGATTTCTCTCTTTGCACCATCAGAAAGTTCGTTCGACAGTATCTCTGCGATGGTATCCACATTTGCTGCCCAAAATATTATTCTGAAGCTCCCTGTTGAGAGAATTCAACAAGCTGGTAGTGCTGACCAGCTCTTTTCTTAGCTGCTCGATTTCCAGCATGTTCAACCTGCCAAGAACTACAATAGTATCTTCGAGAGCGTAGAAGTATATATACATCTCTCTTTCCGACAGGTTAAAACCTATCGTTACTACGTAGAAAGTCCTGCGGACTGGAAAGTCTGGAAGACTTTATTCGCTTTAGCGAGGAGCTGTAGTAATATTTTATCTCTTCATTCATGG
>DRBZ01000084.1 GCA_011043895.1 Candidatus Cloacimonadota bacterium | reverse complement strand
GTATCACTACAATTATGAACGTCCTCATAGAGGGTACAGAAACATGGGTAAAAGACCCTTTGAAACAATGAAAAATTTTATAAAAAAAGATAATAAAAATGTTAGACATCAAGGTTAGTCTTATACTATTTTACCTTCATAAATAACTCCGATTGCATCATTTGCCCTTTCTGTGAGTATTCGATAATGCTCTTCGCTCTCTTTTATCCTCTGCTCTGCTTTTTTATGACGTTCGACAAAAAGGGCTACAATTATTCCCACAATCAAGCAAAAAACCAAACATACAATTCGAACGAACAATTGATACGGCTGAATATTAAGAAACAAAGGTTCAAGTAATGAATCGGGTTTTTGAACGATCAATCTGCGCAGGAGCTCGGAAAAAGCAAAGTAATGATAAACCGAATCTACAAACCAGAAAAATAATCCGAAGAGTAATGCAATTCCAATAATCTTGTGAGGATTCCAGGTGCTTCTACTCATGTCTGCCCTCACCTTCAATTGTATCATATATTTTATCAGCTATTTCTAAGAGTGCTTCAGGTATTTTAAACTCGATTCGTTTTGCAGTTTCTCTATTGAAAAGTATATGCATTTGTTTTTCAAGATAAGGTTTGATCGAGCGTGGTTGTTTGCCGTTAAATATTTGAGCAATGATCTTTGCGTACCACTTCCCTACCTCTTTGAAATTTTGATGTGTAACACTCATAAGAACACCCCGTTTCACTGCAATCTCTCCAGAACTCGACCATGTGGGAATATTAAATTCATATAGAGGTTTCAATATCTCCGGGAGATACTGAGGTGATTCGCCGAAATGATTTCCTATCCATAATGCATCAATCATGGGCGCTAAACTTTCATAACATCGTTTCACTGCTCTGAAAGCCTGCTCTTCCGAAATGTCTTCACTGACATCCGGTGCGTGGCACATGATGAGTTTAAATCCACACTCTTTGGAAATCTGTTCAAGATCATCAATATTTGAGTATATCCTGCCATCTTCGGAATCCTCAAAAGTGACACCAAGTCTTTCAAATCCGACAAAATCATGGAATAGTTCTATTTGTTTTTTATAACGATTCGGATCATATTCCACAAATATATTATCGTAGCCAGAATCATTTGGATCACTAATAATTCCTGCATGTAAAGGCTCACTCGAGTTGAGCACGATCACTGGTGTCGTATGAAGGTCATTCACAAGATCCTGTCCTGCCCAGGTTCCCATTGCAATTACGAGGTCGATTTCATTCTCATTCAGTTGGTCGATAAATAATTTTCTGTTAACTTCTCTAAGCGAATCATTCCAGCTTGATGACCAGAATTCTTTTTCTAAAAACTTGATATAGTCGCTTGAGCAATTATTTGCAGCATAATTCCAAATATAATAAGCATTATCAGCATCCTGAAACTCAGGTATATGTATCGGCTGTATCCAGCCAAGTTCTCCCAGCCCTTTAATAATTCCACGAAGATTTTCTGCAAAATCGATGTACTGCCCACCCTCGTAATAAGCGATCTTCCATTTCTCGCCTTTGTTCAACTGAGGTTGTAATGTGTCTTTTTGTCCCGGCATATGCACTAGTGCAAGTATTCCCAGTATGATGATCACTAAGATCAGCAAACCCAAACTAAGGGTATTTTTATATTTCATACACGTCCATCCTTTGACGTAATATTATTGAAAATAAAAAATCTGGAAATTTATCTTATGCCTTAATCAACCATCAATTTTACTTCTTCATTCGGTTCTGAGATGATCACAGCCACCTTTTGAAAATAGGTATTTGCTACCCTTTGAATATCCTCTGGTGTAATTCCAGTCAAGTAATCCTTTATCTTGTTGAGATAGTCATATCCCAGTCCAATTGACTCGTAATAGGTCATATAATAAGGTAATTGATTATCATCAATATCCGTGAGAATCATCTGGTAATAATCGTCAATAGAAGACTGGATCTCATCCTCAGTTACTGGTTCGTTTTTAAGGAGCTCTATCTGCTCTTTGAGCACAGCGATCAAGTCATCTTTTTTATCAATCGAAGTCTGGCTGGACAGTCTGAAGAAACCATAATGCGCACCGCTTGAATATCGGGCAAAACCATAATATGCAAGATCATTTACTCCGCGTACCGCTTTATGAATTCTACCTCTTGAGCCATTCAGGATTGCCATGATGACCTTCATTGTCCAGAAATCTTTGTTGTTGGGATCATGCACTGGTGCGATACAATTTATATCCACATTAACAGGTTCAAATTCATATTCCTGAACAAAGGTTTCATCGATATCTGGTACTTTGAGATAGGTCTCATCAACCTCGACAACATTGTTGGGAATATTTTTGTAGAATTTCTGTGCGTATTCTTGAGCTTCTTCCAGTGTAAGATCTCCAAAGAATGTTACAATCGCGCTGTCTGCATTGAAGTACTTCTTGTGTAAGGCGTTAAGATCTTCACGGGAAAGGGCAAGTTTGATGGCCAGTTTCTCTTCAGCTGACAATCCTGCAGGTTGTCCTGGATAAAGATTTTCATTACGAAATTCAGCATGTAATGATGAGGGATTACTCAATGATCGCTGGTATTGTGCTTTGGCTCTTTCTTTGGCTAAGGTAACTTCATTCTCCGGAAAAGTCGGATTATTTATTGCATCGATAATGATGTCTTGTAACTTATTAAAATCTGCTTTTAAACATCGAAATTCCAGATAAGTTCCATCACGATTCACTGATATATCAATATCTATCGCATGGTCTTCGAGCCATTCAGAAAGGTCTAAGGAATTGTATTGTTTTGAACCTCTCAGGAGTAAATTTGTCATAAATGACAAGGAACCTACTGTCTCAACAGTTTCATAATTCTCTGTAATAGGCATATAGATCACACCACTAATAATTGGTTTCTCTGTGTTCTGTTTATATATTAGAGTAAGATCCTTAGATATCTGAATTTTCTCGGGTTCTGATTTTTCAATTATTATATTTGATCCTTCGGTAATCATTTCTTTCGCACCTTCTGGTACCGCATAAAATACAACACGGTTTTTTGGAACAAGGAACTTCTTAAGACTGTTCATGACGTTTTGAGGAGTTGTTTCTTCCAATTCCTGAATCCAAAGTTCATCTGAGTTCGTCACACCATAATTCATAAGATTCCAGCCCACAGAATTACAATCACTGCCCACACTGGGAATGCGAAGAACCAATCCCGCTTTGAATCTGTTTATAAGATTATCAATATCCTCTTGTTCGATACCGATATTACTGTACCATTCAATCTCCTCATCGATAATATTGACGATCTCTTTGATTTTTGTAGGATCTTTTGCTTCAAAAATAATAGAAATAGTACCTTCCGGAAGACGCATAGAAGTGGAGACACCCCCATAAATAAAGTTTACAAGCTGTAATTCTTCAACGAGTTTATATTTGATAGGAGATTGTCTTTTTCCAAAAAGAAAATCAAGTGCCACGATAAGTTCTGGTTGATATTCATAATATGCTGAGGGCAGTATAGTAGTCATGAATACCATTGGTTGTTGAATCTGGAATTCTTCTGTATATTCGATTGAACCCGGACGGATATTTTGAGGGGGAAGATAAATTGGATTTAGTTGACCTCTTTGGAATTCATTAAAAGTATCTTCAAGTTTACTTATCATATCATTTGCGTCAAAATCACCTGCTGCAACGAAAATCATATTATTCGGTACATAGCGTTTCTGATAATAATCCTGAAGCTGCTCTCTGGTAATTGTTTTAAAAAGATCGGTATATCCAATTACAGGATATCTTCTATTTGAAGTAGGAAAGACAAGTTCATTGTTTCTCTGATAAATTTTTGATCGTGGAGGTGATGATCGCATAACAATTTCTTTGAGAATGACCTGTTTCTCCCGAGCTACTTCCATCGAATCAAAGGCACAGGAAAACATCTGCTGTGAAAGTATCTCGAGGGCATTATCTGCATATTGCTTATCCACAGTAATATAAAACGCAGTAGCTTCATAAGAAGTATAAGCATTGACCAAAGCTCCCATTTCTTTTGCCATTGCCTGGTATTCTTCCTCTGTATGATAAAGGGTGGAACCACCGGCAACAACATGTTCCAAGTAATGGGAAATACCAGCTCCGAGATAATCCCCTTCATTTATGGAACCTGTTTTTACAAAACAGTAAAATGCAATCGATTTATTTCCATGATTTTCTTTTGCAACGATCTCCATTCCGTTTTCAAGGATTTTATGAATAGTTACACTGTATGCCAATGTAACAAATAGAAATAAGAGGACAGTTATTATTAATACTTTTTTCATATGATTAAAATTCCTTTTTTTGATTTACCACGAGATTATCTCGTAGATTAAATTCTCTGAAATAATATCGGATTTTAATCCGTAATTTACCTTGTCGTCGGGATTGAAACTTCATAATATTAGATCAACTTCTTTCCTCTTTTCAATATGTCTTTTCTCCTAAAAGTAAATTTTTTTATATAAGTTATGGGTGTATAAATAATTGTAAAGTTTTGGAGAAATTTTAGTTTAACCAAAATGATAAAACTTGTAAATGTTGACAAAATATGTTATATTTTATTGATTTTATGCATCATAAACAGGAGGTACTCATGAAAAAGTACTTGATCCTAGTATTTTTTGCATTACTGATTCTTTCATTAGGAGGTTGTAACTTATTCAAATCTGATACTACTGATACAGACAATATGGATGATCTGGTTGCTAGTCCTGATTTTCAATTCAACACTACCAGGATGGTAGATTTTCAATTAGCAGCAATTGATCAATATGGATTCCCTATGCCTTTGGCTGGTTTTGAAATCTGGAAAGATGATCCTGATGCAAAGGGAACTATGAAGATTATTTCAAGCAGAGCAGATGAAAATGCTATGGTTAATCAAACTCTCGTGTTACCATCCTATTACAAGGAACTTTTTATTAAGTCAGGTGATATTATCCAGAAGGTCTGGATCAACGCAGAGAATGAAACAGAAGGTTCAATCATTGATACTTTTGTTTGTATTCCGCCGACCTATGAAACCCCAAAAGGTCTCAAATGTGATTATGTTGCCCAAAATGATAATGGATTCAGATTTTATTTCTATGATATGGAAGATAATTGTAATGGAACTACTACTGTAAAATTTAAGGTGAGAAACTATAATAACAGAGCTCTAAGTCGAGTTGCTATTAGTTTACCTGCTGGCGTAGTTCCTTCTCAACCTCTTGATGGTGCAACGTACCGTTCACATGGTTACAGATATACTATTGAAAGCCCAGCAAATAACCCATATTATAGTATTAAATATGAAACAATTGGTGAAGGACCTAAGAATGGTAATTACAGTTACTTTATTTATAAAATTCCCACTTCAGATGCTGCTGCAATGACAGAAATCACTATACAGGCAAAAGCAGCGAATAAAATCGGAGAAGTGACATTTGATGTTGACTATACACCTACCTGTAATGACAGTGATGGTGATGGCGTGACTGATGATTGGGATGATTATCCTGATGATTCTGACCGAGCTTTCAATCAATACACACCTGCTGAAGGACAATATGGTACATTCATGTGGGAAGATCTTTGGCCTATTAAAGGTGATTATGACATGAATGATCTTGTTCTTGATTATAATGTAATCGAGGTTTATAATGCTGATTGGGAAATTGTGGAAGTAATAAATAACTTCTATCTTCGGGCTGCTGGTGCAGGATTTTTGAGCAATGGCTTTGCAATTCAATATCCAGATTTTTGGGAAGTTGATGGACCTATCGTAGATGATATTGGACTTGCTTATGCAGATACAGATGAGCAAACAGTCATTTTCTTTAATAATCACCGCCAGGTCTTTGGTGTAACTGGTGGTGACTGGATTAATACCTATCCCCCCTATCCTTTTATTCCTACTGTTACGTGGTCTGTAACAGTTCCAATGAAGCAGTTATGGAAAGAAGATAAGGTTGTAGTACCTTGGTATCAAGCACCATTCAATCCATTCCTTACTCAGAATGGTGTGAGAAGCCATGAAATACATTTGCCGGATTATCCATACACAACACTGATGAACACCGCGCTTTTCGATACTGGAGATGACGCAACTGATCCCGGAGAAGGGATTTACTTCAGAACTGAGAATTATCTTCCCTGGGCTGTCCTTCTTGCAGAAAGTTCTGATTATGCAATCGAACGCACTCAAATTTCAGATGCCTTTAATTATTTTGTTGATTGGGTGGTAAGTGATGGTGGAGATTATGAAGATTGGTATCTTGATCTTCCAGGATATCAAAATGAAGATCTGATTTATCAAGTACCAGAATAAGAAATATTTACTTCAATAAAAAAAGCCACGTTCTTGATTGAGCGTGGCTTTATTTTTAAATAACCTGTTTTATTTTATCATTATCATTTTTGATGTAGTGGTAAATGAGCCAGAACTTATCTTATAGAAGTAAACACCAGAAGCAACCTCAGAATTCGATTTATCCTTTCCATTCCATACAAATGTTGTTTGAGTCGGTTCAAGTGTGTACACATTTACCAACTGTCCGATGACATTATATATCCTAATCGTTGTTTGTGCATTCAAACCAGCCGGCTTGGCAAATGAAATTGTTGTGTTAACGGAAAATGGATTAGGGTAATTTTCAGTTAGAATCGTATTTGTAGGTACAGGTTCATCGATTGAGACGATTGAGTTTAATCCCCCTGAATAACATTTCAGGGTTCCATCTCTTCCACCCACAACCATTTCCATGGAATTATCTCCAACTATATCTGGTATAGAATTCAAGCCATCTACTGCAGGGCCAAAATTGAATGAATCAAGGATATCACCGTTTGTACCGTTCATATAATAACACCAGTTATTACTATATAATGTGCCTATAATTACATCATTGATTCCATCTCCGGATATATCCTCTATGCGGGCTACATTCCAGGATTTATCCACAAGTCCAATTGCCCACACTGCGCTTGCATCATACCCATTATAGATGACACCGTTATATCCGCTATGTCCCGGAATAATGTCCTTGTACCCATCTCCATTCACATCATCGAGTACATCATATCTGAGTATGAGAACGCTTCCCATAAATCCTTGATCAATGACACTGCCATTTGCACCACTTAAATAGTAGAAGTGTCCGGAGAAATCTCCTGCAGCAATATCTTTGAAACCATCATCGTTTATATCATCGAGTTGAGCTAATGCCCATACTGATGAGCCCGAAACTCCGTAAGACCAGAGTTGACTACCATTTGCGCCATTGATGCCATAGACTGTTCCATTTAATTCGCTTTGATCAGATGCGCCTGCAACGACATCAGGGATATCGTCGTTATTAACATCTTTAATACCGATCACAGAGAATTTAGGACCCGGCACGAAGAATTCCCAGATCGACTCACCATCTGTTCCATCAAGACAATACACACGCTGTGGACCTGTGTGAGTATCACCATCATCCCCCGTCGCAGCAAGTACATCGACTATGCCATCTCCGTTGTAATCAAATTCGCAATCCACCTGGTAAACCCAACCTCCACCTCCGTATTCATGAGTGTCATGAGTCCAGATAATTTCACCAGTCTTACCGCTAATAGCATGAATTGAACGATCTCCCCACGGTGTACCAACTACCACATCAAGATAACCATCCCCATTGACGTCTTTTATAATATCAAGTTCGTTCTGATAACTCAATGAACCACTAGGGATTTCCAACTCCCAGAGTACATCTGCAAGTCCGCATGAATTACCATTAAAACAACGTATATAATAATCTTCAGAACACACAATGACATCATCAATACCATCTCCATTTATATCGGGAATTGAAGCAATAGCTTTAACACTGTTATCCCAGCTAGTTGAAATATAGTAATACCAAAGCTGTTCACCAATTGGATATTCTGCAGTATCTCCCTCACCCGCCACTGTTACCTGCGTGCAGGGATGAGCGGGATCGTTACTATCAATTGAAATAGTTTCTGTATAATAAACACCGGCAGCAGGAGAGAACCAAACACCGATCTCAGTCGTTTCAAGAGGACTTAATTCGATAGGAAATTCCAAACCATCATCCATGATAAAGTGAGTGGGATCACTTGAATAGGCATTACTTATTGTAAGGTCTTCATCTCCAATATTCTGCACCTGAATATACCATCGGCTCATAGAATTCGCTCGGACGGTTCCCCAATCATGTGTATCGGTAGGTATATGTATATACGGTCCTGGATTAACTGCATTACCGGTGAGTGTCACCTGAACTTGTGGTGTAAGAGGATCATTTGAATAGATAGTTGCAGTACAATTGAGTGTGCTTGCCTGGTCGGGAGCATAGGTAAAAGGAATATATGTATTATCTCCTGGTGGGAGGGTTACTGGCAGGTCGAAATCGAAAGAAACATCCGAGGCATTTTGTCCTGACAGAGTAACATCAGTTATTTCAAGATCACCGGTACCCACACTGTACACATAGCAATTCCAAAAGGCAGATTCTCCAACTGTTACAGTTCCAAAAGGATATTGTGTATTTGGCACGCTTATCACAGGAGTACCAGCACCTCCAAGATCGATCTTGTAAAGCCAATCATTATCATAATCGGATCCATTATCACAGTACCAAAGATATTGTCCATCATACACAACTCCAGCCGGATCACTGTGCTCGGAAGGATGAGTTTCCATTAGCGTACCTGTATTGGGATCAATTGCATACAGTGCATCACCCCAGTAATCCACCATCCACAGATTTCCGTTCTCTATACAAAGATCCCATGGTTGATCATCTGGTGCAGCAAAACTGCTAAGGATAGTACCCGACTCGGTTATCTTATAGATCCATCCATCAGGATCATAATAGGTAGAACACCAATAATCACCATTGTCGTATGCAATACCGGACATATAATGATCTGGGAGATCAAACTGCCCCATCAATGTGCCGGTTAACGTATACTTCATAGCAATAGCTGGAGCACTTATCCCCGTTTGATGATCAACAACTACTAAATATTGCCCATCATAGGTCATGCCATAAGCATCTCCCTGAGAACCGGTAAAAAGCAGTGAATACGAACCATCGTCAGGATCAATCCTGTAAACATCTCCTCCGTTTGATCCATAAATTCCGCTGTAAAGATAGGTACCATCCCACGCAAGCCCTGACGAGCTTTCCGGGATAGGATACTGAGCCACTACTGTCCATTCGCGTGCTGCAAAAAGGCATATAGGAAGCACTATTACAGCAAAAATAATCAAAAAAGTTTTTTTCATGTTAGACTCCTTTTTTTGTAATTATACACTAAAATCATGTAATATCTAAAATCTGTCAAATTTGAATGCAATAAAAAAGCACCCGTATAAGACGGATGCTTTAATATAGTCATATAAGGGGAATATTAATACATTCCACCCATACCGCCCATTCCACCGCCTGGTGGCATGGCTGGCATCTTATCTTCTTTTTCTGGTACATCAGAAACGATACATTCTGTTGTGAGGAATAATCCTGCAATACTGCAAGCATTCTGAACTGCAGAACGAGTTACCTTGGCAGGATCGATCACTCCATCTGCCATAAGATCTGAGTATTCACGTTTCGCAGCATTAAAGCCGATTTTCTCATCTTTGTTGGTCTGCAGCTTTTCTACAACCACATCTCCGGCAAATCCGGCATTCTTCGCGATCTGATAGACTGGCTTTTCAAGTGCTTTTTTAAGTATATCAGCACCAATTTGAGCTTCATTCTCAAGTTTCAGCGTATCAATAGCATTTGCTGCACGAAGCAGGGCGCATCCACCACCGATCACGATACCTTCCTCGACTGCTGCACGAGTTGCCTGGAGTGCATCATCCACACGGTGTTTCTTCTCTTTCATTTCTGTTTCAGTTGCAGCACCAATATTGAGAACGGCAACACCACCGGAAAGTTTTGCAAGACGCTCTTGAAGCTTCTCTTTGTCATAGTCTGAGGTTGTATCTTCGATTTGCTGTTTTATCTGTTTAATTCTACCTTGAAGATCTTTTTCTGCACCTTTTCCTTCACGAATTGTTGTATTTTCTTTATCAACGATCACCTTTTTGGCAATCCCAAGATCGTGAATTTTCGTATTTTCAAGTTTAAGACCTACTTCTTCAGAGATAACAGTGCCACCAGTCAAAATAGCAATATCCTGAAGCATCTCTTTTCTTCTGTCACCAAAGCCAGGAGCTTTTACTGCGCATACATTCAGTGTTCCTCGAAGTTTATTCACCACAAGTGTGGCCAGTGCTTCACCTTCAACATCCTCAGCAATGATAAGGAGAGGTTTGCCTGTCTGGGATACTTCCTGAAGTATAGGAAGGAGGTCTTTCATAACTGAGATCTTCTTATCGAGAAGAAGCAAATATGCATCTTCAAGTTCTGCGACCATCTTATCAGTATCAGTCACAAAATATGGTGAAAGATATCCTCTATCGAATTGCATACCTTCAACTTTTTCGAGATAGGTTTTCATTGTCTTGGATTCTTCGACATTTATCACGCCTTCATTTCCAACCATTTCCATCGCATCTGCAATGAGTTTTCCAATCTCCTCATCATTGTTTGCGGAGATCGTTGCAATCTGCTCGACTTCGCTTGAAGTCTTGATCGGTTTGCTAATTTTCTCGATTTTTTCTACTACCACTTCGGCAGCTTTCATCAAACCGCGTTTCATGAACATTGGATTGATTCCAGCAGTGACATGTTTAAATCCTTCATGAATAATTGCCTGGGCAAGAAGGGTTGCAGTGGTAGTTCCATCACCTGCAACATCGTGTGTCTTTGTGGCGACTTCTTTCACCATCTGAGCACCCATGTTTTCATATTTGTCCTCAAGTTCAATTTCCTTTGCTATGGTTACTCCATCGTTAGTAATAGTGGGAGAACCGAAGCTCTTTTCGAGCACAACATTACGACCGCGTGGTCCGAGTGTCGTTTTCACTGCATTAGCAAGAAGATCTACACCACGCTTAAGATTTTCTCTGGCTTCATGTCCAAATTCAAGCTGTTTAGCCATTGTTCCTCCTGTGTTTATTGTTTACATTATTTATTTTTTCTTTTTATAACGATTTGACCATCTTTCAGATCAACAATTAACGCTCTATGTTTCATCGAGGAAGAATCCTCTTCAATATTATAATCCTTAAGTAGTTCTAAGGCAATTTTATTTTCAATTTCTTTTTGAATTATCCTTTTCAAAGGTCGTGCACCATATTGTGGATCGTATCCATGTGTAAGGATGAACTCACGTGCTTTTTCTGTAATCTCAATATGAAATCCTCGTTTCTCAAGTCTTTCTTTGAGATCTCCAAGCTGAATTGACAATATCTCCTGCATATCTTCCTGAGATAATTTATGGAAGATAATGATCTCATCTAGTCGGTTCAGAAATTCCGGTTTGAAATGAGACTGAAGTGCCTTCATGATCACAGTTTGTGGAATATCATCTTTTGTCTTTGCAGCAAAGATTTCCTGTGAAGCAATGTTTGATGTAAGTATGATCACTGTATTAGTAAAATCAACGGTTCGACCTTTTGCATCAGTAAGCCGTCCATCCTCCATGATCTGAAGAAGAATATTGAACACATCAGGATGCGCTTTTTCGATTTCATCCATAAGTATCACACTGTAGGGTCGTCTACGGACTGCTTCAGTAAGTTGTCCACCTTCATCATACCCAACATAACCGGGAGGAGCACCGATAAGTTTTGCAACAGTATGACGCTCCATATACTCGGACATATCTAATCGGATCATTGCTTTCGTAGTATCGAATAAAATTTTTGATAGAGTTTTTGCAAGTTCTGTTTTTCCTACACCTGTTGGTCCCAGGAACATGAAACTTCCGATCGGTCTTCCTTCCGGACTGATACCAGCACGATTTCTTCGTATCGCATTTGAGAGTGCAACTATCGCTTCATCCTGACCAACAACTCTTTTGTGAAGATCCTTTTCCATATCCACAAGACGTGCGGCTTCACTCTCCAGCATCTTGGATACAGGTATATGCGTCCATTTGGATACGATCTCAGCAATGTCATTCTCGTCTATCTCTTCTTTCAGGATCTTTTGGTCCTTCTGCAAGTCTTCAAGCTCTTTATTTCTTTTTTTGAGTTCGTCCTGGAGCTTACTTAAAGTTCCGTATTTTAGTTCTGATGCTTTCGTAAGATCTGCATTACGCTCAGCCTGTTCCATTTCTGTCTTAGTGTGGTCGATCATTTCTTTGATCTCTCTGATTGCGCCGATAAGTTCTTTTTCACGAGACCAATGTGTTCGTATATGATTTGCTTTTTCCTGCAGCTCTTTAAGTCGATTCTCAATCTCTTTTTTTCGAATCATTGATTTTTCATCTTTTTCTTTTCTGAGAGAATGATTCTCAATCTCTAGCTGGCGAATTTTTCGCTCGATCTCATCAAGTTCTGTAGGCAAGCTATCAATCTGCATCCTTATATGTGCACATGCTTCATCGATTAGATCTATTGCTTTATCAGGAAGAAATCTATCGGTAATATAACGCTCAGAAAGAGTAGCAGCAGCGATGATAGCTGAATCCTTAATATTCACCCCATGATGGATTTCGTATTTCTCTTTGATTCCGCGAAGAATTGAGATCGTATCTTCAGTATCAGGTTCGAACACCATGACTGGCTGGAAACGTCGCTCAAGTGCCGGATCTTTCTCGATATATTTTCGATATTCGTTCAAGGTGGTTGCGCCGATACAGTGAAGCTCACCCCGAGCAAGTGCTGGTTTAAGCATGTTTGAAGCATCCACTGCACCTTCTGCTGCACCAGCTCCAACAACTGTATGAAGCTCATCAATAAAAAGTATCACCTGACCTTCTGCTGATTCGACTTCTTTTAGAACTGCTTTGAGTCTGTCTTCAAATTCACCGCGAAATTTTGCACCAGCAAGGAGCGAACCCATATCAAGTTCAATGATATCTTTTCCCTTGAGATTTTCCGGTACATCATTTTCTACCACACGCTTTGCAAGCCCTTCAACAATTGCAGTTTTCCCAACACCAGCTTCTCCTATCAGCACTGGATTATTCTTTCTTCTTCGAGATAAGATCTGCATGACAGAGCGTATTTCATCATCACGGCCAATGACCGGATCGAGTTTTCCTTTTCGTGCAAGATCGGTTATATTTCTAGCATATCGCTCAAGTGCTTGATATTTTTCTTCCGGATTCTGGTCTGTAATTCGCTGGTTACCTCTGATTTCCTTGAGTATCTGCATCACATCTTTTTCTGTAATGCCAAATTTCTTAAAGGTATCTGTTAACTCATTTTTATCTCGCAGCATTGCCAGAAAAATATGTTCAGTACTGAGATAATCATCATTCAATCTATCAGCTTCTTTTTGAGCAGTTGAGAATATCTTATTCAGTTCCTGTGAAAGATATGGCTGCTGGGATGATCCAGATACACTTGGCTTATTTTGAAGTATTTTCTCAATAGACTGATACAATTGATCCTTATTTACTTCAAGCTTGCTGAGTATTGAAGGAATAATACCTTCTCGTTGTTTTATAAGGACAGCCATCACGTGGGCAGGAGTGATCTCCTGATGTCCAAATTGCTCTGCAAGCTGAAGAGCAGATTGGATGGCTTCCTGTGCTTTTAACGTAAATTTATTTAAGTTCATGTAATTAATTGCTCCAGTTTAAAAGAAAATATATTCAACAAAGAATGCATGTCAAATAATTTTAGCACTCTATCTAATAAAGTGCTAAAAGTGAAAAAACTTGTCCAATTTTATCATGATTAACATATTATGTCCCATCATTTATTATAGGAATAGTATGGAGAAAATATCGGTTATCGGAATGGGCAGCTGGGGTACGACCCTTGCTATTTTACTTGCGGAAAAAGGATATAATGTACTTGGTTGGGAGTGGATAAAGGAACGAGCAACACTGATGCAGGATCAGCATGAAAATAAATATTTTTTACCTGGTATATCTTTCCCTCCAAATCTAACAATAACAAATGATCTTGATGAAGCTACAGTAAAAGCTGATTTCATAATTCTTGCAGTACCCTCTCATATTGTAAGAAAAATAATGGAGGGTATTCGTAAGGTAGCTCCCACTAAAAATATCGTAAATGTAGCAAAAGGAATTGAAAATGAAACAATGTTACGCATGTCTGAGATCATACATCAGGTTGGAAATGTGCCGAGGGAGCAAATCGTTACTCTCTCGGGTCCCACACATTCAGAAGAAGTAAGCAAGAAACTACCTGCTACAATTGTAGCTGCTTCTGTCAGCGAAGTAATTGCCCAGAAGGTTCAACAACTTTTCATGACAAATTATTTTCGAGTCTATAGAAGCACTGATATCATAGGGGTTGAGCTTGGAGGGTCACTAAAAAATGTTATTGCTATCGGCGCGGGAATTTCAGATGGAATGGGCTTGGGAGATAATACAAAAGCAGCACTGATAACAAGAGGTTTACGTGAGATAACTAGACTTGGTGTAGCTTGTGGCGCAAACCCTCATACGTTTTCAGGTGTATCCGGAATTGGTGATCTAATTGTGACATGCGGAAGCAGGCACAGCAGGAACAGATTTGTTGGAGAACAGCTTGCCAAAGGGAAATCCCTTCAGGAAATAACCTCCCATATGGAGATGATCGCTGAAGGAATTAAAACTACAAAATCAGCATATCAGCTTTCTCGTAAGATGAACATCGACATGCCAATCACCGATCATATTTATCAAGTACTTTTTGAAGACCTTTCTCCACAGGAAGGTGTTACACAACTTATGACCCGATCTCCACGAAGCGAGGATGAATTCTAACCATTCATGAACATCCCTTATTTTGGTGAAATCCTTTCCTTAGTTTGCGCCATCGTGTGGGCTGCTGCTATCATGTTTTTCAGCAAAAGTGGAGAAACAACAAAACCATTTGCTCTTAATTTCTTTAAAAATACTCTTGCTTCTATACTATTTATAATAACCTCACTAATTCTGGGTAAAGAAATTCTCAGAAATGCATCCTTAAATGATTATCTGATTTTGATCATAAGCGGGGTTGTGGGAATTGCCTTTGCTGATACTATCTATTTTTCGAGTCTTAATATACTTGGGGCAGGTATTTCCACGGTAGTCAATACATTATTCAATCCATTTGTGATCGGACTTTCATTCATCTTTCTTGGAGAAAAACTCAGCATTTTACAGCTCATAGGAGCAGCACTTATTATATCCGCGATCGGAATTACAACTGTCAGAGTTACTGCATTGGAAATCACACGAAAAAAACTCGCACTCGGAATCTTTCTTGGAGTGTTATCTGTCTTTGCGATGGCTGCAAGTGTGATAATTGCGAAACCGGTGCTTGATAATTCTCCGATAATCTGGTGTACTGAAGTACGGCTGATTGCTGGTACCATTGTTATGGCAATCATTGCACTTTTTCACCCCAGAAGAAAGATCATTTTTACGACTCTTAAGCCATCAAAGGAGTGGAAATATCTTATACCTGGTACTGTACTGGGAGCTTATCTTGCAATGGTCATCTGGCTTGCTGGACTGAAATTCGCGTATGCAAGTGTAGCAACTGCAATAAATCAGACAAGTGTAATTTTTGTATTTATCTTTGCTGCAATTTTTCTTAAAGAGCGTTTTACTTTAAGGAAATTTGTGGGACTTGTTTTATCTTTCGGAGGGATTATACTAGTAACAATTGGTTGAAGATTATTTCTATATTTTTAAGAAATTTCAACCTAAATATTTAAATAGATGAAAAAAAGACCCCCGATTTGCTCGAGGGTCTTTTCTTATATGTATAATCAGATTATAATCCGACTTCAACACCAACACTAATTTTACGACGAGGTCCAAAGAATACTTCAGCATCATCTGCATCATGATCTTTATCATATGCATTATATGCACTGTTATCTGTAGCATCCTGTATATAGATTTCATCAAGAACATTAAAAGCATGAGCAAATATTTTCAGTGTCAATCCTCTAACAATAGTTGGCACATGATACTTTAAATGGAAGTCAACAGTACCAAAATTAGGTACTTTCCAGCTTTGAGTTCTGTCATTTGGATCATCTCTATCCATAACATTCCAGTTACTCCAGAAGTCCATGTAGTATTTACCTACGATTCTTGTCTCAAGACCTGCAAAGGGAGTAAGATTCGCAGCAAGAGATACCTGTGTTTGTGGTTGGTTTCCAACTTTTAAGTCTTTGATATAAACGGTCATTGTTGAATCTTGACTAGGATATTTAACGACTGCAGTAACATCGTCAGTATATTTCCAAATACCTTTGGAAGCATTCAATTGAAATCCCAAGAAGTCAAATGGTTGATACACTGTTTCTAATTCAACACCCATGAATCGTGAGTCAATACCACTTACTTTGACTCTTACTTCATCAAAGGATATTGGATCATCTGTTTCCAGTATCTTTGTTTCATCTTTTCTATCAGTGAAATATCCATCAGCCTTGATATTCATAAGTCCATCAAGACCAACCCAGCTGAATCCGACCTCAGCACTAAGATATTTTTCATTAATAGGATCACCATACAATTCACCGGTCCAGTCATTGATTACTTCATCAAGTATAGGAACTTTGGATACATAACCTGCATTTGCAAATATACCAAGATCTGGCATAACAACATAGTGCACACCACCTTTTGCTTGATATCCTGTAATCCAATCTGCTACTGTCTTAAGGGCTTTTGTTGTGTCGGCTGGATCTCTCTGGAAATGGTCAAGATAGGTGTATTTTACAGCAGAAGGTCCTACGGAAATCGAAGCAGTAAGTTTTCCCTGCTTGTATTCACCCTGTACAAATCCACCCATCCAATCAACAGTGTTAGTATTGTAGTAATCAATCTTATCACCAAGTTTTTTATGATGATTACCTGTATCAAATTCATCACCATCCCAATAATACCAGTTACCGCCAAGAAGATCTCGCACTTCTCTAAAGTGATTGATCTCTGCAGTACGCCAATCCAGACCAACTAATGTCTTAATAGCGGAATTAATTTCATATTCAGCTTTAACAATAGCACCAACTGTCCATTGTCTATTCACACTATTTCTAAGTATACCAAGTGCTTGGCCGGTTTCCTTATATAGTGAATCTTTATCAACCCAGTAAGAGCCAGCAGGTCCCTGGTTCATCGCAATTGTAGCATCCCAATCCCAAGTCCAAGGTGAAGGTCCATAATAGAACTTCCAGTCATCATCACCAAGTTTGCCATTAGCATCTCTTCTATAAACCTCACCAAAAGTACCGGTTCCTCCACCCTTACCTCCTGAATAATAGAACGTAGAATAGAAATTCAATTTCTCAGATAGTTGGCTGAACCAGTTCAGGTTGATCTGTGGTTTATGGTAGAAATTCTCACGTTCCATGATGAATGTATCATCATGTCGCATACGATATTGATCATCCCACCATTGCTCACCTTGATAACCACTGTTTACGGGGCTCCAATTCTGGTTGAAATTATAACCTTTTTCAAGGAAATCTGCAAGAGCTGCTGGATCGTACCCACTCAAATCCTTTGCAAACTCATGATTGAATGTTGCAATGTTCTGGGCATACAATCTTTGACCATGTCTTTGTGGTGCGCCGACTGCGTAAAACTCTAACCTGTTCTTGTCGTTCAGATTATAAGAAGAAGCAACATAATATGCATACGCATCGGTCCAAGTCCTATCAGCAACACCATCGCCAAGTTTGCGAACCAATGCAAAACTAAGTGCATATTTATCATCAACCAAACCGGTATTTCCAATAAGAGTAGTCTTTCTGTAATTTCCTGCACCAAATTCTTGTTTGAAAGTAGCACCAGCTGTCATTTGTGTGGGATCAGTAATAATGTTCATGGTTCCACCAATGGATGGAACTGCAAGGTTTACTGCACTGAGACCTCTCTGAACCTGGATTGATGATGTTGCATCAGACAATCCATCCCAGTTTGACCAGTAGACCCAACCATTTTCCATATCATTAACTGGCACACCGTTAATCATAATAGCGATATTTCTCTGGTTAAAACCACGAATATTTACTCGGGCATCACCAGCGCCACCACCTTGATCTGTCGAATACACACTTGGTGTGCTCTTCAGAACAAGTGGAAGGTCCCGGGAGCCAAGATCCATTGCAATAGCTTCACTGTTTACATCAGTATATGCAATAGGTGTGGTTTCTTCTGCTCGATCAGCAAAGACCTTGATACCGGAGATACCAATATCCTTGATCTCAAGAGCAAAATTGACAGTGGTTGTGAGACCGGGTTTAATCTCAACCTTTTCCCTTGCTATAGCATAACCAAGATAACTCACTGCAACAGTATAGGTTCCACTTGGGATACCTTTGATAAGGAATGTGCCATCATTACGGCTGAGCATACCGTACTCGGTTCCTTCCAAGTAAACGTTTGCGTCTGAAATTGGATCTCCTGTTTTCTCTGCAGTAATCTTACCTGCAATATTCCCCGTGACCTGTGCATAAGCAAAGGTTGTTACTAAAAACAGGGATACCATAAGAACTGTCAGTACTTTTTTCATAGGTGTACTATCCTCCTGGTATTTAATTATAGATTAACTAAATTCACCCATCCTGTTGTTCTTGGATGAGTACCTGTCCATGAAATTAACATACTTCTTGTTGTTCCGGTTTATGAAAGTTTGATTTGCTTGAAGTGTGTTTTTTTGAGATAGTCTGAGTGTCGTAGTTCGCTTCGGGTTTTCTTTTTTTCTTAAGCAAACTTTCAAAGCTCCTACTGTGCTCCTTTTTATAAATTTTGGTTGAGACTTTTTCGACCTTATCGAAATTCATAATATACTGTCAAATTTTTTTTATTATTTCTGTAACTTTGTTTTATAAAGATAGTTACGTATGGTTTTCTGTATCATACCATATTTCTTCTACAATCCATGCTTGTTCTAATCTCCTTCTCTTTCGCTGTTTACGAATATATGCCACGATCAAGAGCAGGGGTATGATTATCCAGAAAAGTCCAAAACCTGAATATAGTATAGCCATTACTGAATGTGATGAGATTGACTCTCTAGCAGCAGTAAGAAACTGCTGGACATCTATTCCAAAATTTCTACTGAATGCAGTGAAAAACGGAAAACCCTCATGTAGTGTTTCTATAAAACCATAGAATCTCTCTTTGGAAAATCGTTTGAGGAGATATCTAAAATGTAAATCGCATATACATTGGTAACAAATTTGACATATTTTTAATAAGTTGGGATTTTCTTGGGAAGCCGCGGCTTCCCAAGAAAAATTGTCTCTAACACGAAAGGATGTTACCAATCCGCC
>DRBZ01000068.1 GCA_011043895.1 Candidatus Cloacimonadota bacterium | reverse complement strand
ATCAATCTCTTCCTGATCAAGAAGGTGGAAAAGCACAACCTCATGCTTCTCGTGCCGAAAATGCTGCAAGCCAAGCATGACCTTTTCCGGATCATCCAGCAGGTCTGTAATGAGAATTATCAAACCCCTTTTTTTAATCCTGTCCGCCAGATTGTGTAATATTTCAGGAGTATTCGTGCTTGATTGGGGCTTTGATGCATCTAATTCATGGAAGATTGTATTCATATGTACTGAAGTTGCACGTGGGGGAATGTATGAATGAATTTTCTCGGAAAAAGTCAGAAGCCCAACACCGTCTTTTTGCCGGATCATAAGATACGTCAGTGCGGAAGCAAGTGTTTTTCCATATTCGAGCTTGGTTACTTTGCTAGAACTGAATTCCATCGATTTGCTGCAGTCCAGCAGAATGTATGCTTTAAGGTTGGTCTCTTCTTCAAATTTTTTGATGTAATAACGATCGGTCTTACCATACACTTTCCAGTCGATATGCTTGATAGAATCTCCTGGCAAATACTCGCGATGTTCGAGAAATTCCACGCTGAATCCATGATATGGCGACTTATGCAATCCTGTAATAAATCCTTCAACGATCAGACGGGCTCGAAGCTCAAAGCGCTCGAGCTTTGCTGCTACTCCTGGAGCAAGGACTTCTTTAGGATTCATTTTTTTCTTAATCTTTTTCCGGAATACGCGAGTGTCATCTCCAGCAGCAGAAATACCAGCAAGATCCAGAAGAATTGCCTCCAAAGCTCATATCCGTAACGTGACCGCAGTATTTCATTTTTCCAGCTTTCTGATGTGAGAAAATGAATTTGCGGTACTTTTCCTGATATCAATGCTTTCTGCTGCTCAGTCAGTTGCTCAAGGTCACTTTCGTCTCTTGGGGCGTTGAAAGATAACACTTTTATTAAACGATTTTCATCATAAACGAAATAATGTCCTTGTTGTTCAGTTTGTGTAAAAAGGTTGTTCTGTGGAGTTACAGAAAGAGGTATGATCTCTCCATTGGGTAACTGGCAACTAAACTCGCCCTCTAAGCCAAGGGGAATAGATTTTCCTGTTTCAAGCTGGGTTATCTGTGATGCAGGACTGCCAAGATAATGTCCGATATTATACATCAGCACAGGAAAGGAGGTTTGATATATGATGTTACTCCAGCTCTTTGTAAGGTCAATTGATGCTATAAGCAGGTTGTCCCTGATAGCTAAAATTGCATTATTTTCATTTGTTGAAATGAGTGGTATAAAGCCCGGTGAATGGATATTCCAAATTTTATATATCCTTGTGGTTTGCAAGAGTTCTGGCGTCATAATATTACAAATAGGATGGGCAGGATTAACGAATTCGATTTCCTGCTCATTATCATATAATGCTCTGTAATGAATATCCTGTGAGATCAACCATTCTTTAAGCTCTTCTCTTGCGTGCATTTGATCATCGGGAATTATAAATAATGATTTTCCTGTTGAGAGAATATCGTCTGCGAAATATTTCATTTTATCATTGAATGCGGTGGGTGCATAAATGATAAACAGCTGGTTCTGCATCACTATTCGCTCGTTCATCTCAAGCGGATTAATAAGCTTCCACTCTCCATCAGTAATGATATCGAGAATTGATGAGAGTGCTAACGGGATAGTTTCAGATGATATCACACAGATCTTCGGCTCAGTTTCAACGGGAAAATTGAAGAAGAACACATTATCATCCGGTAAGAGTTCGTCCTTGATTCTCACCTCTCCAAATTGAAACATGCCCTCTCCCTCGGGCACATCAAATATGAGCTGGCGCGCCTGGAAGGGATCCAGATCAACTATCATTTCAGCCCTTGTAATATTATTAAGAACCAGTGAAACTAGCACGTTTGACATCTCAACAGACGAAAAGTTCTTTACCAATGCGCGAATCTCCGGTCTGTTCTCTGCACTGAGTATCTGTGGAATATACTGAACCGCTAAACTGGCAGTATTCTTCTTTCTGTTATCGGAGGATACTGGCAGTACAAATAGATCACTTTCCAAAGAGACATCTTCAATATCAATCCATGGCACGTTCTGCTCATCAGTAATCACATATATCTCCTGGTTGATCATCCCAAGATCCTTCAATTTTTGATCGGCAAAACTCACAACGTCTTTCATGTCAGCCGTGTTATCCGAAATGGAGATTTCCTGGAGCTTTTGCATCAATTGGGGGACATGTGAAAAATATCCCTCTCGCTGGTTAATATCCTTATCAAGGGTGAGCAAAACTACTTTATCTCTATTATTCAACATGGACAGGACATCCTCCGCCATCTTCTTCGCAGATTCTAATAACGGTACATCTTCCTCAAGGTAGTTCATACTGTAGCTATTATCAATAATAAGCGCTATTGCAGTTGGCGCATGTGTCGAGCTCTTCTCTGAGAATAAACCTTGCAGTACGGGTCTGGCGAGTGCCAGAATAAAAAAAGCGATGATAAGTATACGTGTGATCAACAAGAGTAATTCTCGCAGCCGCATGATGCGTGACTTCTGCTTCTGAACTTCCTTAATATACTTGAGCGAGCTGAAGTACACGATCTTGGGCTTGTATTTGATAAAAAGGTGAATCAGAATTGGTATAATTGCAGAGCCAAGCCCGACAAGGATAAGAGAGTTTAGAAAAGACAAGTTCATACGAAGCTACCTGTGTACGGATTAGGAAATTGCTTTATCGTACACGCGATAGGTTTTATAGATTTTGCCGCCCATGCGTTCAATTGGGCGGGTCATTCTTAGATTATCCTCCAGTATCCACGACATCTCTGCGTCATGAATGCCCTTCTTCCAGCAGTTTTTGATGGTTTCGTAATACAACAAAGTGTCGATACCGCTGTTCTTATAATTTTTCACAATGCCTAGTGTCACGACGCGCACTTGATTGATATGTCCCATTCCAAGCATTAGTTTGAGCCATCCAAAGGGAAGCAATCGTCCATTCCGCACTTTTATCAGCACCTGGTTCACATCGGGTAAGGATAGGGAAAAAGCTACAGGTTTATCATTTTGATAGACCAGAAATACTAGATCAAAATCAATAATACTCTTCAAACCCTTTGCAAGTTCTGCCATCTCAGCACGGGTCATGGGTACAAATCCCCAATTATACTGCCACGCATCATTATAAATATCAAAAACCTTATTAACATCTTCCAGATAATGCTTCTTGCTCATTTTTCGGATTTCAAGATTGCTTCTCTCACGTATTTTACCCACCAATCTCTCAAAACGTTCCGGCATCTCGGTCATATGAACATGGTATGCATACAGATCTTTTGCCTTATCGAAGCCATATTTTGAAATGAAACTCTCGTAGTACTGGGGATTATACGTCATCATAACGACCGGTGAGAAGCCAAATCCATGAACAAGGAGCCCACATTCATCATTGGTCGAAAAATTCATAGGACCGCGAATAATATTTTTTCCCCTTTTCCTTAGCCAGTCATTAGCCACATTGAACAGTGCTTCGGCAGCTTCATAGTCCGGCAAGCATTCGAAAAATCCGAAAAATCCTACCTGATCATTATGGAACTCGTTATGCGTATGATTGATATGTGCCGCAATCCTACCAACGGGTCTGTCCTTGCGGTAGGCAAGAAAGAGTTGAACTTCGGCATTTTTATAATATGCGCCTTTTCCGGAATCGAGACGTTCTTTTTCCATACTGATAAGTGGTGGAACCCACTTGCTGTCATTCTTATACACTGACCACGGGAGTTTGATAAATTCCATCAGGTCAGCATGGGATGCTACTTTCTTTACTGAAATTGTCATGGATTATATCTCGTTGCTGCGTCTTCTTGATACCAGATAATTCACCACTCCCATAATTACCGATGCAAGAAAGAGGTATTTTGCATCGACCTTCACATTTTTGAGTGGATTATAAAAATTACTGAGTGCTGGAACCATAATGACCATAAGATATTTGGAAAATCTGACCTGTTTCCACGAAATTATGACAACAAGTGAAATAATGCCTATTATTAAAGTAGGAATCGGTGCAAAGTAGCATAGAAGTGCGATATAGGGAAGGATACTGTATCCACCTAAAAAATTGTGAAATATCGGAAAATAATGAGCAATTACTACCGCAAGACCGACGAACAATAAAAGAACGGAATGCTCCTTCAGGAAAAAATACTGTGTGAGAAATAGGATAACGTATACTCTCACAAAATCAATAAACCAGCTTAGTATACCAATGGATTTGCTCACATGGTGATATACGTTGCCAGGATCTGCGGTAAAATTCCCTGCTTTATACACGTTCACCTTGCGGAATAGGCGAGAAAAGATTCTTGCAAATGATACAGAACCCAGAATATAGGCTGCGATAATCAGTAAAATCTCTTTTAATACTATGCTCATATGTGTCGCATACTCCTTATACATTCCTGTTTAAAGTCAAGTATTATGAGTCCACTCAGATTTCATTATCATTTCCATTAAAGTCACGAAATTGAATATCATAGAGTTTTTTATACACCTTTTCAAGTTTTATGAGTTCTTCATGAGATCCTTCTTCGACGATCTTGCCCCTTTCTAGTACCACGATCCTACCGCAATTCCTGATTGTAGAAAGTCTGTGCGCGATGATGAGTGTTGTACGGTCTTTCATAAGACGATAGATCGCTTCCTGTACAAGATATTCCGACTCTCCATCAAGCGAAGAGGTGGCTTCGTCAAAGATGAGTATCTGGGGATTTTTCAGAATTGCTCGTGCAATTGCAATGCGCTGTTTCTGCCCTCCAGAAAGTTTCGCTCCCCGCTCGCCAATGATCGTATCGTATCCTTTGTCCAGCTCAAGAATAAAGTTATGTGCATTTGCTGCTTTTGCAGCATTTATGATATCTTCCATGGATGCATCCTGCCTACCATACGATATATTATGCGCAATCGTATCATCAAACAGTATCACCTCTTGGGTAACCATGCCCATCAGGTTGCGGAGATCGTCCAGCTTATAATCTCGTAAGTCCACGCCGTCAATGGTGATCGAACCTTCGGTGGGATCATAAAATCTGAGCAGCAAGTCCATAAGTGTAGATTTTCCACTTCCACTGGGACCAACAAAAGCAATTGCTTCTCCCTTTTGTATAGTAAAGTTAATATCCTGCAGCACATCATCAGAAGTGGGATATTTAAAGGTCATGTCCTTTATCTCGATCTTATCTCTAAATGCACCCACTGATTTCGCATCAGGTTTGTCAATTATGTTTACGGGCTCATCGATGACCTCGAACACGCGCTCTGCTGCTGCGAGTCCTTTATTGACCTCGGAATAGACCTTGGCTATTTGTTTTATCGGATGCAAGCTTGCAAGAAGGGCTACAAGAAAGAGCGAAAATTTACCTGCGGTCATAGCGTTTGATGGATCAAGAACCAGCAAACCACCATACCAGATAATCACAAGGGTTATCATTATGGACATGAATTCTGTAAAAGGAGTCACAATTTCGCCGGTGCGCATAAGTTTAATCGATTTCTTGTAAAATTTCCTGTTTTCTTTCAGAAATCGAGCACGCTCGTAGTTACCCATTGCAAAGGTGAAGACGATCCTGATGTTCATAATCGTTTCCTGCAGTATCGAAGTGATGTCTGCAAACTTGCGCTGAACTTTTCTGCTTCTACGTTTAAGGGCATTTGCAATAAGACTGACAGTAACAGAAATAGGAATAACAACAAGCAATGTCATAAGAGACATGTTCACGCTTACACTCACCATCATAATAACATAAACCATGACAAGAAGGAAGTTGCGTATCAGATTTGTTGTGGAATTCAACGTCATCCCTCTAATCATGCGTACATCATTGACTGCACGCGAGATCACCTCCCCAAGTTTATGGTTATGGAAAAATCCGAGTGGCTTCTTGAGTATTGCCTGGTAAAAGTCATTTCGAATAAACATAATGACCTTCTCCTCGATCTGCCGGAAAATAATCTGCTGCATATACATCGAGACATTACGAATAAGGAACAAGATCGCTGCAAGCACGAGAAGCAATTTGAGAATTGTACTCTTTGAATTGCGTTGTGCAAAATCTGCAAGAGATGCTTTAACATCCTCTTTTATTTTATCAAATTTATCCTTTTCATGCCAGTTATTTTTTACTGCTCGAATGGTTTCATCAACCAACCAACCTGTCTGCTGAAAAATATATGTGAGTGTAACTTTACTGCGCCCTTCCTTATCAGCTTCCCACTCTTCTTCTGTTTGTTTCACAAAAACTTCATCAACCACAGGATAGACCATCCCGATCGACACACCACTAAAAGATGCATAAAGTACGAGAAAGACCAACCCGAGAATGATATTTGGCCAGACTTTTTTTACATACGAGAGAACGCGCAGATATAGTCTCATAATGCTAATAGTTTAATTAAATCTCCACGAAAGTACAATAGAAATGGTGGATTTTGTAAAATCGCTTCTGTAATACACCGGATTTACGTACTCACCCTGTTCTGCTTTATGTATGTTTTCCTCGTTGACATTACAGTCTGTAAATGTGTAGCCAAATTCTGCAACAAGTTGGGGTAACATTTCATATTGTACATCAAGACCGATGGTTTGTTTGGTATATTGGTGCCCATACAGAAATTTTTCCACTGGCGGTATTTCATACTGGTGTTTGATGCTGTCCTGTGCTCCCTTTCTGTATAGAGAATAATCTGCAGAAAATTTCAATTTACTGTTGAATCGATATTCAGCGCCAAGATAGAGGTTATCTGCATTCTGTCCGGTCCAGTAGCCCATCCAGTAATCATCTGAGGATACTTCATTAATTGGAAATTTATGTGTGTAAACCCATGGATTAAGATGTGTATATTCGGAACGCAGGTCAAGTCCATTTACAACAAGATCCACAAAATATAAGCCAAGCTGATAGGCAATGTAATTATGAGAATTCTCCTTATCAAACATCTTTGATAGCGAAATTTCATCAATAAGAAGGGAGCCATACGTCTTGATACCATTCCATGGTATCCATTCATAATCAATACCGATCAACTCATTATCCTGATCATTTGCATAGCGCTGGGCTGACCAGAAGAGAATAATCGGAATGAAATAAACAAGCTCCGGGTCACGTTCACCATAATAGAGGAGTTCGCTTAAACCAAGAGTAAACCTGCTACTTGGTGAAAATTCTAACCGGTGAGCTGCGACATATTTCTTCTTGTATAGCTCGCGCTCAAAATATTCATCCTCTCCCGCGGGGATAAGATACGAAGTACTGTCATCCCTTATATTGCTCTCCAACCATCCATGAAAATATACAAATCGAAGCCAGTTGCTGAACTTCGCACTGAGCATGACCTGCGGGTAGGATGGCGCTTTATTACTTAACACGATCGAGCCAGTATGTCCGCATCCCCAATAATTGGAAAATCTGCCTATCGTAATATCTGCATATTTAGCCGAAAAAGACAGTGCGGCATCAACCTCTTCATAGTAATAATTATCTCCTCGCTTGTGCTGCACGCCTATGCCTTGCTGTGGACTATCGATCTTAAGCACATAGAACTCATTGCCCCGCACTGCATTATTCACTCCATAGAAAGAAAATCCAATCTTATCACCTAAATAACCGTATATATACCCCCCGCCTGTAAGACGCTGGTAGTTTTCTGCAAAGGTCGATGTGTCGCTTGAATTGATTTGATACGCTGCCTGGAATTTCGGCTCAAAAGAGATAATGCTCTCTCCTGAATAAAAATTGTAAGGAAATTTGAACGCTTTCCATTGCTCCTTTTTCACATCTGAATCCTTATCATCTTCATCTCCAAAAAGCTCAATAAATTTTTCCAAAAAATTCTCTTCATGCTTGTCTTGTATCTTAAATTTTTGTTCATACGAGAATTCCTTTGAATATTCGTCCAGCAATTTCTGTTCAAATTCTAGCAGGTCATCATGCTGCTGATTAGCTTCAATTTCTTTGAGGTACTTACGTACATCTACTCGGGAAATTGGTTTGATGCCATCATGGTAGCGTTTCAGCAATCCCTTTGTCTGCATCCGCTCCAGAAAGTCATACACATCATCATTAAGTGGAACGAGCACTCTTTGAGCAGAGAGCTGAATGCTCAAATATAGGAATAGCATCAAAAAGAAACATATCTTTAATTTCATAGAAAACCTTTACAATGTTAGCAAATCGTGAGAAATGTTTTTATTGTCAACAAAATAACGGTGCTTACAAAATAGCCACCAAATAACAATGGGGAGATCGTCATGAAGATCAGACGTTATATAAAGAAGGACAAAGAAGATTATATCAGGATGTGTGAATACTGCTATACAATGCCCCGAGAGGATGCAGAGCACTATATAACTCAGGCAGAAAAATACTGCAGGGGATTCGTGGCGGAGGAAGAGGGTTCAGTTCTTTCTGCTATGTTCTATCATCCTTTTAAGCAAAATATCAGGCATGTCAACTATCCAATGGCAGGTCTTGCAGGAGTGGTCACTATGCCTGAAGCACGAAATCGTGGATTGGTGCGCGAGCAAGTACGCGTTATACAAAAAGATATGATTGCGCAGGGATATATCACTTCTTGCTTACAACCATTCAAGCCAGTCTTTTACCAGAATTTTGGCTTTGCCAATGCCTCCCGCAGACTGCGTTGTATTTTTTATGTAGAAGATATTGCAAAGAGCGATCTGGTGTTTGAATTCATACGCATTGATGAACCGTCCATAGAATTATTCCAGCCAATAGCAAAAACTTTTGCAGACACCCACAACGGTGCAACATACCGGGCAAATGAGTTCTGGGAAGGGGAAATTTTCCACCAATGGAAACATGAAAAAAGTAAATTTTATTATCTTATCCGTCATGAAGACAGGAATGTTGCTTATGTGATTTTCTTGTACCTGCCTACAAAAGAAGAGTTCGGCCCAGATATGAAAGTGGTAGATTATGGATTTATAAATCACATCGGTGCCACTGGCTTGTTCCAGTTCTTCAGACCTCATCGTGATCAGATCAAAAATGTTATTATCAATGTGCCCGAGAATTTTGATATTTATCACTTTGTCCCGGCAAATTTACATAAGATTAAAATGCATTCCTGGATGATGTTCAAAGTAATCAATCCGCTGAAAGCAATGCTCCAATATCCTGCCCCAAAAGATCTTAGCTTTGAATTTGAATTGCAGCTCTCCGATCCTCTCTATGGCAACGAAGTATCATCTTATGCATTCCATGTACATGATGGGATAATTGAATCGGTCAACCATTCAAATAATCTACTAAAAACATCAATCGTTTCATTTTCCAGAATGTTCATCGGACGTAATTCTATTCATCAACTCATCGAGTATGGAGAAGCAGAGATCTCTGAAAATATCATAAAAAATATAGACTTACTCTTCCCGAGAGAAATTGTATTCATAAAAGACGTATTTTAAGGAGATTCATGAAAAGCAAAGTTTACTTCATCGATTTTCATACCACCTTTCAGAGAAATATTTTTGATAAGATCGACGATGCACTCGACCGAGCAGAATTCAACACCGTGTATCGTGAATACGATAAGGTTGCTGTCAAAATGCATTTCGGAGCAGAGAACAATTTTGGTGTGATCAATCCCCGTTATGTGCGATATTTTGTGAACAGGTTGCTGGCACTCGACACAAAGCCCTTTCTTGTTGATACGAACACCCTTTATGCAGGACACAGAGTGAACAGTATCGATCATCTGAACCTTGCAGTTCGGCATGGATATGCTCCATCTGTGGTCAATGCACCGGTTATAATTGCCGATGGCCTTAAGGGACAGAGCGAGGAAGTCGTTCCTATCGACACAAAGGAAACAAAGAAAGCATTTATCGGAAGTGATATTCATCATGCGGATGCAATTCTTGCCCTTACTCACCTTACCGGACACATGGAAACCGGGTTCGGTGCTGCAATAAAGAACCTCGGCATGGGGTGTGCGTCCCGCAGGGGTAAACTGGCTATGCATAGTGTCTCAAAACCGACAGTGAATAGGGAACGTTGTATTGGATGTGCACGGTGTGCGCAATGGTGCCAGGTCAATGCAATCGAGATCAAAGATGGCAAGGCACATATCGATGAAAAAACTTGTACGGGGTGCAGCATGTGTCTTTCTGTATGCCCCTTTACCGCGATCAAGATACATTGGGATTCCTCACATGACTACATCAATGCAAAGATTACCGAATACGCCTATGCAGTAGCAAAACATAAAAAAGATAAGATATTCTTCGTGAACTTCCTTAATAATATTACGAAATTATGTGACTGCGTGAGCATTCATGGGGAGCAGCTAGTCCCTGATATTGGCATTCTCTTTTCAAAAGATATTGTAGCGGTGGACAGGGCTTCGATCGACCTTCTCAACGAAGCTGCGGGGAGAAATATTCTTAAAAAGCTTTTTCCTGATATTGAGTGGGAGGACACCTTCTCCTATGCAGAAAAGCTGGGAATGGGTTCAATAGATTATGAACTTGTTAAGATCAAGTAAACCACGGATTAACAAGAATTTGCACAAATTATGTCGGATAGCTAGCCTATCTGTCAACGGTTCACGCTTCGCTATAAAAACCATTTCCTATAAGAATTGTCACCCTGAGCTCCATCAAAGTATCTTGCACGAACGATGATACATTATAATACAAGATCCTTCGGTCGCTTGACTCCCTCGAGAATGACAATGTTTGTTTTCGGATTCTATATATAAGAAACGATTAGGGGGCTTTCCTGAAAGTTGTTCACACTTTCGCCCTTTTACGCTTTATTTCACCTTCACCATCTTCCTCACAATTGCCTGCCCATTATACTCTAACTTATACAAATACGTACCGGGTGCAACCTGCCTGCCTTGTTCGTCTGTGCCATCCCACACGATCTTGGTCTTTACCCAAAATTCATTTGTTCTCCCATCGAATCTGCGTATAAGCTGCCCTTTGGTGTTGTATATGGAAAGTGAATAATCTTCAACCCTGGTGTAATCCGCTGTGATGAAGAGTATTTCCGTCTCGTTGGTAAAAGGATTCGGGGTGTTTTGGAAAAGATACAAATTATGAATAAAACTCGTGTCCGGTTGGTCAATACTTACTGTATCCTGGCACTCATACGCACCGATATCTATTCTTCCATTAAATATTCTCGGATTTCCCGCTAAGTCCGTTGCAGGCAAATGTAGCCCTGTCGTATCAGGTGTGCCTGCATCGACACATGGTGATTGTGGTGTTAATTCATAACTGAATAGATCCCCGCCAACAAACAGCGGGTCTTCGTCTATGTTGCCATCGCCCCAGTATAATGTACCATTGTTATTGGTATTGATTGCATCTATCCCACCTTCGATATTGCAGTACTCTATGGAAGCAGAACAAGGATTCCCAATTGGAGAAAACCAAATCTCTGTGTCTGGTTCATTTCTAAGTATTATATTAATCATGGTTATGTGGCTGTCGTCAACTAAACGTATTGTGCCTTCAGAACAGTTTTTATTATCAACTATCGTACAGTTGATCAGATACATACTAGCATAACTCCATAGCATTGCAATTCCGGATGAAATTGATCCGCGATAATTTGAGATTGTCGTATTTATGAATACCGGTGTGGTATTATTAACGAAGTCACATGCCCCAAAAGTACTTCTGTTTCGACTCGTGTTATTACCCATAAATTTACAATCATACACCATTAGTGAAGTATTGGATCCTGCATATAAATCTTCAGAATTCCTGTCTTCTGCTGATATGATATCAACATTTTTAAGAATCACATTGTTATGATTGTGTAAGTATATCTGGGCTACACCGCTTACACAATTATTATGTTTTACTATGCTGTTCTCAAGAATAAAATCAGAATAATCACATATTCCTATTCCTCCTGCATAATTTCCCATACCATTTGATATTGTACAATCTTTTATTAGGTTGTCTGCTGTCCCATTAAATTGAATTGTAGTTGCACTTTTCTCTGCATCCAGTATTGTGCATTCTTTTCCTGCCCCGACGATCGATATATAGTCCTTACACCCAATACCATAGAATTCACCGGTTTCAGAAGGAGAATAGGTTCCTTCATCCACATAAATCGTCTTTGGACGTAAACTATCCGATTTAATCTTGATCAGCGCATAATAGATATTCTTATATGCAACATTCCAATATAAACCGCTATTAGAATTATTTCCATTTGGAGATACATATATATCATTATTGACTTGTTCTATTTTGTGATTATTGGCAATTATTGTGACGTTATCTTCACGAGAATAAGCATAAAAACCATCTGGTTCTTCAACAGTAAAAGTGTCGACATATACCGTCATGTTCCCACTATGATTATATATATCACTCCCAAGCGGTGAATAATTCATATATATATCACATAGATCCTGTGAAGAAAAATTAACATCAACATCATCGTTCCCCTTATCAAATCCTCCTCCTGCAATATGAGCAAAGTTATTAATAATCCTTGTATCTGAAATGTTAAATTCAAAACAATCGTTCACAAATATTCCTCCCCCAGTACCTGCATAATTGTTACAAATAATACAATTATGAACATTGAAAATATTAATTGGTTCTATGCAAATAAATATTCCCCCGCCGTACTCATCATACCCATCATCATACCCGCTCCCATGCTGAAGAGTAAATCCACAAATAGTCGCTTCATCTCCGCCATCCTTTACAACGACACAACTCCCATTGTTATTTCCGTCTATAATTGTATTTTTTATATATGTTTCATCTCCTGTAGTGTAGTACTTGCTTGCAACGGTAATATTCTTCCCAATATAATCTATATTCTCATAATACGTTCCGGGATAGACAAGCACGATATCTCCATCCTGCGAGTTATCTATACCCTCTTGAATAGTGGTGTAGTCTCCTGTGCCGTTGATGTCTACTATGATAGTGGATGACCAGATATTAGAAAAAGGAAGCATTATCAATATAATTGAAATGAAGAAATATTTCATTTTTACCTCACCCCCGTACCCCCTCTCCTAAAAATCAGAGAGGGGATATAGAGGATTTATTTCATTATTATTTCATCAATAACATCTTGTGAACAGCGCTCTTTTCACCTGAGGTGAGTTTATAGAAATAGATGCCGTTCTTTATGTCGTTGCCATACCCGTCTTTGCAATCCCAAGAAATCGAGTAACACACATCTTGGGTTCCTGACGATATCATAGCGTCACAATCGATGGTTCGTACCAATTGACCACGGATGTTATAGATACTCAGCTCCGTATGCTCAGCATTCTGTTCGGGCATGAAATGTATGGTTGTGATATTTGATCTCACTGGATTTGGGTAATTCTGCAACAACTTAAGGTTGTGAATTGCTGTTGATTCCTTTGTATTCAACTTGACTTTTGCATAACCTTTACGTTTATAGTAAAGGGATTGCTGGTAGTATATGTGTGTATTTGAGTCGTATGTTATATAAGGAATTGATTTTGAGAATCCCTTACCTTCCTCGTAATAAAACATGAACTCGAGTTCACCGCTACCACCATTCGTTCCTTCAAATGTATAAGCAAGGATTTGTACAGGATATTCATTGTTATAAACCTTTGTTGCGCCAAGGCATTCGTCATCACAGTAAACAGCAATTTCGGCAACAGGTATAATGGAATATACTGTATCAATATCGATCGCCATGTAATCAATTTTCTCATTATATATGAAGTATTCGGTCTTCTCTTTTACGAAAGGAATCACACCTTTGCTACCTAGACTATCACCCCATACAAGCTGGCACAATGTATCTACAGTAATAATATATAGTTCACCTGGATTAGCAGTATAATTTGTTACTCTTGAACCACGCTGTGCATACCAATGTTCAGAACTGATCGTGAGCCACTCATCTTCTATAGATTCAAAAGCATCATCAAAGTATTCAGGTTCAATGAGGTAGCATCCAATCCAATTTTCTTGTTCAGGATAAAGTTGTATTGGCGTACTCGGATCAAGCCATGTGCCGGATATGCCTTGCACAGCCACGGAATCGTATTCCTCTTTGAGCTGAAACTTATAACCCTGCGTGCTATTAAATTTACCATCCGTTAAATTTGTTACCCAATTATTATTATAAAACCAAACTGCTGCATCATCTTCGTATATCACGGAATCAAGGATGTCATCTAAATAATATTGATCATCATCGATAAGATACTGTCTTTCCAACACTTCAATGGCATCCATCCAATCGTCAGTTATCCTATTCAGCACAGGGAACGATATCCAGTCGATGTTGTCATAGGAGTACCCGTCATAATCATCGCGAAAATAGTCATGTGCAAAAGTTGGTAAAGCACCCATATCAGGAGGTGTGTCATCATCATCCCAGTCCATGTCTGGATCACCTGCATCGATACAAGGTGAGAAATCGTTTAAATCCCATGTCAATGAGTAATCATCGTTATCCGGATCAGCAAAAATAGGATCATTTGTTATATTGCTACCATTATTTGTACACCATCCGGGAACCCCATCTTCAATGCAACAATAAGCAATCTCTATGTCAGTTGATATTTCAGGGCTTTGCCTTTCAATATCATACGTATTACCATAAATAATTATGTTATTAATTTCAGCATTTGTATCATCATATACTAAAATTCCTGTTACATTATCGGCAAAGGTATTATTATTAATTACCAGTTCACTTCCCGGACATATTTTCAAACCAATATTATTTTGAAATATTATATTCTCTAGAATCTCCGTATTACTATCCCAGTCACAGATAATTCCAGCGTTTTCATTTGCATGAATTAAATTATTATAAATAGGGACTGAACTATTTGAATATACTATTCCTTTCTCATTATTGTAAATATCATTATCATTTATAGTTGGAGATCTATAGTTCGTAGAATTTATTAGTTGAATTCCTTCTGAATTATTATAAATAACGTTTTCATAAATGTATGGACAATACCCAAATACTCTAACACCAACATCAAAATCATAAATAATATTGTGATTAATATTTGGTTGTGTATTATTGCAGTAAATTCCTGTATATGGTGACGTTGTTCTTCGAATAGTAAATCCCACAAGGGATGATTCATCATTAGTGAAAACAACAACTCCATATTGACTTACGCTATCACTTACTATTTCAGTTTGTGAAATATAGCTTGTGTCACTTGTCGTGTAATACAAACTGCCTATCTCAATGTTTTTATCATTAACTGAAACTGATTCATAATATGAGCCGGGATATACTAAAACAGTATCTCCTGCCGAAGCGGCATTTATACCCTCTTGTATTTTTCTAAAATCACCACCACCACTACAATCCACAATTATTATGTCAGAAAATCCATCCATTGTAATTAGTAGTATGAACACAACAAATAGAATTATTATTTTCTCTTTAAATAAAGATTTATATTTATTAAACATTTTTTCTCCTTTGGTTATTCACACACCTCGTTTTGAGTTTATATCCCTCAATATCATAGATCTATCCATTCTTAAGGGAGCAGTTCTCATAACTCAATAACCCCACCATTCCTGGGAAACGGAATAGCAAGGTAATATTGAAGAAATTTATTTTTTCCGAGATTTGATAATGTTGTACTTGTGTTGTGTTTCGTCTTGTTAAAATTTTCCCGGCCGCAGTAACTCGCATAATATGTGTTAGTTACTAAATTTAAATTGGGGGGGGCAGGCCCTCTCAATAATTGCTTACGCCTATTTCTCGTTTCCACCATAGTTTTCCTTTACTCTTATAATGTAATTTCTCTATCGGCTGTCAATTTTTTATTTATCTCATAATTTGGGTTATTTAAATATTAAACATGGAACTATAATCCAGATATTTTCTGAGTACATCAATTTACTATTGTCAAATCTCTCCTATCCACTCTTCATGCAAATTTGTATGGCTAATGTAGCTATCAATCTTGACACAAAATGACACCAATGAAATATCTGTTGTCCAAAACTTATTAAAAAATAAGGAGTTTCAAATATGATTCGAATTATTCGTTCACTAATCATCATCTCACTTTTATCTATCCTGGTATTTGCGGGGTGCGAATTAGGCGAAAAAGAAAAAGATACAAGCCAGATCCTCGCAGAATGGGATGGTGGTACGATCACCGAGAAACAGTTCAATGAGCGCATTGACCTCATCCCGGAATTCTATCGCCCACGTGGAGGATTCACTATCGAACAGAAACAGAAGTATCTCGATGACTATGCAATTGAAGAGATCTTCTATCTCGAAGCACTTGAAAAAGGTGTGGATAAATCCAAAGCTGCGCAGGACTTCTACCACCAAAACGCAGAGCGCATTATTCTTGATATGTATTACAAGGATACTATCAAAAAAGAGATAAAACCAACAGAAGAAGAACTCATGGCTTTCTACGAAGCCCACAAAGATGACTATTATAAAAAATCACCAACTGCAAATCTTCTTTATATTGAAACAGAAACAATGGAAGATGCTAATATGGCGTATCAGAAAATCCTTGGAGGGGCTGATTTTGTTGAAGTCATGAAGGAATATTCCATCAATGAAAATATCAAGAAAAAAGACGGTAAGATAAATAATGTACGAAAAGGTGGCTATATTCCTAATGTCGGACGTTCAGATGAACTAGACTCCCTGATCTTTGTTGCCGAAGTCAACGACGTTATTGAGCCAATCAAGATCAATGAAACCTTCCACATAGTTAAAGTTATTGATAAAGATATGAGTACAGTTCGCCCATATGACGACGTGGAAGAGGATGTAAAAAACAGATATAAGAGTGAAAAAGAGCAGGAGCTTCGGCAGCAACTTATCGAAAAACTCATGAAGAAATACAACGTAATAATCGATTCCGCAGCAGTTGAAGCTGTTGATTATGCTCAGGCAGATACATCTGCTGCTGCAGGAGCGGTTGTGCTGATTTCCTCAAACAATCCAGACCTTGTGTATACCGCAAAGGAATTCGCAGAAGAGGTGAGTTTGCTTCCAGACCAGAGAAAGCAAACGCTTCAGGATGAGAAAGGTAAACTCGATTTTATCACTTCAAAAGCACAGAATGATGTGCAATACATTGATGCGATAAAAAAAGGGTATGAGAACCACCCAGAGATAAAGAATGAACTGCATCGTGCCAAGATGATCGGCACACTCCGCGAGTACTACAAGCAGTATGTAGCAGACAAAGCAACTGTTTCCGAAGAAGATATCGAAGCACAATATGAACAGGATAAAGAAAAGCGCTATGTAAAAAAACCGAATGCTCGGATTAAACAATTTGCCTGTGAAAATAAAGTCACTGCCGACTTTGTACTTTTCAAGGCAAAAGAAGCTGCCAATGATGATGAGCTCAATGCACTTATTCAGGAATACTGCACCAAAAAAGATAATGACGGTGTGATCGGTCCTATTTACGAAGGTGGTATCATACCCGGTGTGGGTAAGGATGACACCTATCTTGAAAAAGTCTTCTCAACTCCAGAGGGTGAATTCAGCGATGTTTTTGAGGATGCAAAGGGAAACTGGGTATTCTTCAAGGTGATCGAATATAATCCAAAATCCTATCAGTCCCTGGATAACGTGCGCAATGAGATAGTGAGTAACCTTACAAAGAAGGCACAGCGGGATCTGTTCAACAATCTCAAGACCGAGATAAGGCAAAAGTATAATCTTATAGTGTATAAAGATAGGCTAGAAGAAAAACTTCCTGCAGATTCACTTTTCTCTCTTGCAGAAGAAGCAATGACCCAGAAGAACTATGCCCGTGCAAATTATTACTATGACAAGATCATAGAACAGCATGCAAATGGTCAAAATGATTACAAGGCAAAGTTCATGAAGGGCTTTATCTATTCAGAATATCTGAACAATAACACAAAAGCCCTTGAGATGTTCGAAGAAGTTCTCACCTATCCCAAAGAGGGCACTGTGACTGACACCACACTCCATCCATCTGCCCGTTATATGATAAAAGCATTAACTGGCGAGGAAGATATTCTCGAAAAGATAAACCAGCAGTCAGAAACTAAAGAATAGATACAATAATCTCAATACTATACATTAGCGGGACTCTTCGTGAGTCTCGCTTTTTATGACACTCTTCTGAAATCTTTTAGCACTCATGCAAAAGATTTGTATATAAAACAAACTCTCAATTCATTGTTTAACATATATACCCTAAAAAAATCAAAGTTACATCTTTTTAAGCACTGCAAATAATGAGTTTGTAGGTATTTCTCATTGAGAAATTACTTTGCAGATTCCAGCTTTCGCGAGAATGACCATATATTTTATTATCCGTGTAAATCTGCCAAATCAGCGTTTTTCTGCGTTCTATAATTTTTTTTAAATGTATGAGGTATGCAATGAATAATGAATATCGAACGCTTATTGAAGATTGAGGAAGTATTCCGGATTCCTTATTCAGTCTTCGCATACTACCATACATACTCCAAAAAAAATTAGAGGTAAATCCCGAGAAGTACTGTAAATGGATGGTTTGCGGGATTCTTGGACTGGAAAATTGTTTTATACAAATCTATCTTTTTTATCCATCTTTGTTGTTGTCACCCTGATCCGCCGGCTAGCGGATTGGGCGGAAGGAAGTGGAGACCGATCGAAGGATCTCCCACGCTTCGATCCTTCTTCGTTTTACTTCGACGCGATAAAAAACCTCAGTGTGGCAGTATTTTTAGCTATTATTGCTATGTCGATATTTTATACTATTTATAATGACAATATTAAGTAAATTTGAATGGAAGCGTTACCGTTCTAAAAAATTTTGGGGGTATGCATGATCATTGTATAAAACTTGACACTGTAAACGCTTCAAACCCATAGAAATAAAAAATCATAGGAATGTCTTATGGCAAAAGTACAATTAGAAAAAGTCTGGAAAATATATGACAACTCCTTTGTGGCAGTCAAAGATGCAGATCTCGTAGCAGAAGATAAAGAGTTTGTCGTTCTGGTGGGACCCTCAGGTTGTGGAAAAACTACCACTCTTCGTATGATTGCTGGTCTGGAAGATGTCTCACGAGGTAAGATCTATATCGGCGATAAAGTTGTGAACAATGTCCTGCCAAAAGACCGTGACATTGCAATGGTGTTCCAGAATTATGCGCTTTATCCTCACATGACTGTATATCAAAATATGGAGTTCGGATTAAAACTGCGCAGAACACCCAAAGATGAGATCGATAAGCGTGTGAAAGAGGCCGCAGAACTTCTTGGCATTGGTCATTTACTGGATAGAAAACCGAAGCAGCTCTCAGGCGGGCAACGCCAGCGTGTAGCGCTGGGAAGAGCGATCGTGCGGTATCCACAGGTCTTCCTGTTTGACGAACCGCTCTCAAACCTTGATGCTAAGCTTCGTGTACAGATGCGTGCCGAGATTATTAAGCTGCATAAGAAGCTTGAAACAACTATTGTTTACGTCACCCATGACCAGACTGAAGCTATGACAATGGGAGACAAGATCGTTGTGCAGAAAGATGGTATTATTCAGCAGATTGATTCTCCCATAAACGTATATAACCATCCAAACAATAAATTTGTAGCTGGATTCATCGGAAGTCCCGCAATCAACTTTTTTGACGGTAAGATAAGAAAAGAGAGCAAGAAACTTTTCTTTGATTATGGTAGCTTTACTGTCGAAATTCCCGATACTTATAATGATTCTCTCAAAGAATATGTAGGCAAAGATATTGTCATGGGGGTTCGTCCAGAAGATGTTTATCATAAGAAATATTCCTCAAATGCAGAAATTCCCGCAGAGATGGAAGCCATAGTTGAAGTCGTCGAACCGCTGGGTTCGGAATTTGTAGTTAATTTTAAAACCGGTGATACGACCTTTACGGGCAGGCTGGAACCAAAGGAACAACCAAAGATGGACGAAACGATGATACTTGTGTTCGACATGAAAAAGGTTCATTTCTTCGATAAGGAAAGTGAAGAAACGATCATATAGGAAATTTCAAATATCTCATTTCTAATGTCGAATGAGTTAAGATGGAAAAATATATGAAGGGTTAAATGAAACAGGGAACGGTTCTCGGGTATATACAAAAATTATTTAGGTCATAAAAGTTCAAAAACTACAGAGATATACACTCATGTATCGAACAAATCAATAGCTAAAATCAAGAATCCTGCTGATGATTTTTTTAATGAGGAAGATTAAAATGATAAAAGAAAAATATATACTGTTGTTGTTATACCACCAAATCGGAGGAATAACAACAATAGGTGTTACAAACAAGTT
>DRBZ01000116.1 GCA_011043895.1 Candidatus Cloacimonadota bacterium | reverse complement strand
GCAGAACGGAGATACAGAACGGACGAACACACTTTCACGAGTAAAAATGCGAGAACTCGAAGATGAAATGCCCGGAATGGAAGAATATTATAACCGCATGTTCTGTGAACGTGAAAAACAGATCGCTGAGAAGATAGAAGGATATATGGATGACGAAGAAGGTCGCATATATTTCATTATTGTCGGCGCGTTCCACCTGGTTGGAGACGACGGGCTTCTTAAGATGCTTGAAGACAATGGATACAAAATAAAACAATTAAAGGAGACTACACATGAAGAAAAGTAATAAAATTGGAATTGGCACATGCATTATTTTGGAAGTGCAATTATTTGGGGTGCGGTTATAATCGGAGCTGCCCTTATACTCAAAGGAACACCTTATAAAGACAGCGTCACTAAACTCTTAACTGGTGGAGTAATTGCTCATCTCTTGTTTATCTGGGTACCACTGGGAACAGCGTTTAAGAAGGTGAAGGAGGAGAAAGAGCTATCATAATATCAACTAGTAGCCACAGTTATTTGAACACTCCCTATTTAGTCGACCCTGAAAAACTATATTTTGAGCATTAGATTATTATCATTTTATTAGATTTAAGCGTAAGGATTATTACAAGGAACAAGATATTATTTAAATTGCAGGTTTTTCACATAATTTTCTAAGAAAAAGAGCAATTTCTTGATAAAATAATAAAGACAAAAAAGTAGATGCAATGCGCCTATAGATAATGCGTAAATTCTTTCCTCTCTGCCTGCGTTAATGTCTCTCGTAACGTATGACCATCATAAGGATTATCGTGAAATGATAACGCTGACAATATAAAATCCTCTCTTGAAGCCCTCATACATTTTCAAAACCGAGAAATTTTTTGATATTACAGGAAGTATAACCTATAATTCAGTGACATTGATTGCCGTAGCATTAAATCCCCAAATAGATACTCGTTCAATTTTGCTTATTATCATAGTTATCATATAGGCTGGAAGACTTGGCACATTCCTTGTTCGACGCATACATAAAGCTGGTAAGGATCAACGGTTTGATGATATCAAACCACATTTTTTCAGGTTTCTTAATACATGGATATTGCAGGGATTATGGGTAACTTTTACACTGGCTGCAGCTTAGGTGAGATTGTGATATGGATTGGGATTGTTGTGATAGTACTTCCTGTATTACGTGGGTGGCAATGGATTACGTTGATATCACCAGTTTTTGTTGCTTTGCTGCTTATTTTAATCAGTGGCATCCCTAAACTAGAAAAATATGCAGATAAAAAATGGGGTGGTCATGAGGACTTTGAGAAGTATAAAAAGAACACACCAGTGCTGGTGCCCTTTATTAAGTAGTATGTTTTACAAATTGGGAATCCAATTCTCAAACTGCAGAATTACATAATATGTAAATTACATAATCTTTCTGTAAGTCTAACCAGAAAACTCGAACATATCCGGTAAAAGTTCAGCAATTGTCTTTACCACATAGTCATATTCATTTCTTGCGACAATAACTTTCATATCCCTGGAAAATTCTGTCATCACCTGCCTACAAATACCGCAGGGGAAAGGATAATTTTCTCCTTCTGCATATATAGCAAGTGCTTCGAAGTTCTTTTTTCCTTTTTTTACCGCCTCGAAAATAGCAACTCTCTCAGCACAGACACTAGCAGGGAATGATGCATTCTCAATGTTTGTTCCTGTGAATATTTCTCCATCAGTAGTTGAAAGTGCAGCTCCAACCTTATAGTTGGAATACAGTGAGTATGAATTATCCGAAGCTTCCCTGGCTCTGATTATTAGGTCTTTAATATCCATAGATCCTCATCTGTTATTCATTCTATGGATAAAAAATTTTAGATTGGATTTGGGATGCAAGTTTTTTGTTTCATACTAACAGGGAAACCCCCAAAAATTTGGAGGTGATTTCTTTGGATTACTATAGATAAAGGGTTTACGATATATTTTGGTTGGAAAATTACTTTCCAGTACATCTGAAAATTTAACATAAAATACTTTTGTCACCCTGATCCGTCGGCTGGCGGAGAAGGGTCTCCCATACTTTGTGAATCATTGTTATGCTAGTACTTAGCAACGATATGCACCATCCCTCATCTTTTGTTAGTATTAGGTTGTTTTTGTGTAATAATGAAAAGGTGCCATGCCCCTGAAAAATTTTGGGGGTATGCCAATTGTTTCATACTAAACATTGACACTCAAATTTGGAATATAATCATCTTCTAAAAATAAGAAAAAGGAAACATTATGCAAAAACATATTACACTCGTAGCTGCATTACATATTGGATTCAGTGTACTTTTTCTTGTCATGTCATTATTTCTATATTTTCTTCTTATCGGAACGGGTATATGTATTCAGGATTATACTGCAGCAAGCATATTAACCTTTATTGGAACTGCACTTGCTATACTGCTTGTACTTGTTTCTCTCCCAGGATTGATCGGTGGAATAGGATTGCTTCACAGGAAGAACTGGGCTCGTATTCTTATTATAATTGTCAGTTGTCTGGATCTCATCAATATACCCTTTGGAACAGCAATAGGAATTTATTCTTTATGGGTACTGCTACAGGAGGAAACTGAGAAAATTTTCAGACAAGAAACGAATGCAGATTAATGATTAATAATGATACTTTTTTCCCTTCATGATAGTAAATGCACGGTATATTTGTTCGAGAAGGATGATGCGCGCCATTTGGTGGGTAAAGGTCATTTTTGAGAGAGCAATCTTTTCATCGGCTCTATCCAATACTTCTTTTGACAAACCATAGGGACCACCGATTATGAAATAGAATGGTTTATTGAACGTTGTCAGAGATCTGCTGAGATAGGAGGCAAAACCATTTGATGTGAATTCTTTTCCATGTTCATCCAGTGCGATTAGATGAGCTTGTTCAGGGATTCTATCAAGCAGTGATTTTCCTTCGATATCTTTTATTTTTTCAACAGATTGATTTTTGAAACTACTGGAGGTGGGAACAATGCTGATCTTTATATTACAAAAAGCATTTAATCGTTTCAGATATTCACTTTCAGCAATCGTGATGAACTCGTTTTTATTTTTGCCAAGTGCAAGTATCGTGAGGTTCATATCCTAAACGGTTCGTATATCTTTTCTGAATTTTTGGATATATTTCACCTTTTTATGATACTCGTCGATGTTTTTAGCACCTGCATAGGAGAAAGCAGAACGCAGCCCGTCTTCAATATTTTGTATCACATATTTTGCAGGTCCTTTATAATCGATTGTAGAACTGATGCCCTCAACATTTCTTTTTTCATCTCCACGAACTTGCTTGGACTCAAGACTTGCTGAACCACGATATCTTTTGTATAGGCGATAATTTGGGAAATTTCCTTCTTTATGTATCGTACCAGGTGTTTCCTTACATCCTGCAAAAAGAGCACCAATCATCACAGTATCAGCACCAATAGCAAGAGCTTTTGCCACATCTCCCGAATTCTGTATGCCACCATCGGCAATGATAGGAATGTTATATTTTTTTGCTACTTCCGTAACTTCTTCAATAGCCGTCACCTGAGGAACACCAAAACCGGTATTGATCCTCGTGGTACACATGGAACCGGGTCCGATTCCAACTTTGATAGCATCCGCACCACAATCACATAAGAACTTTGCTGCTTCTTTGGTAGCGATATTTCCTGCTATAACATCAACATTGAACTTCTTGCACATTTCGATAGTTTCAGCCATCAGTTTATGATGCCCATGTGCAATATCGATACAGATGATCTGTGCTCCTGCATCAACCACAGCTTTCAGACGCGCTTTGTTATTACCTGTAACTCCAATCGAGGCAGCCCTTAGAGGATTTTCTGCAAGCATCAACCGTTGTATTATATCTGCTTCTTCATCAACAGAGCAGAATCTGTGGATTATACCCAATGCCCCATAACCACTCATCGTATTTGCCATATCAAATTCAGTAATAGTATCCATATTCGCAGAGATAATGGGTAGTTTTAAACGAAAGTTTTTTGTTACTTGCGAGGATAGATCGACATCCATCCTCGATAAAATTTCTGAGTAGTTCGGGATTAATAAAATATCATCGAAGGTTAATCCAATCTTAGCCATGATTTCTCCTTATTATGAACAGAGCACACCCAGTGCGACAGAGTGCAGCTTTGTCCATGCGTCATCAGCACGGGATGCGATCAGTATCGGAACTTTTGCCCCGATAATCACATGTCCGGATCTGAAATTTGCATAATATGTCATCGATTTCGCGAAGATATTTCCAGCTTCAATGGAGGGCAGAAGAAGAATATCTGCTTTACCAGCAATAGGTGATTGTAGTCCTTTTACTTTGGCTGCATGCTCTGAGATCGCATTATCGAGTGCGAGTGGACCATCAACCACACATCCGGGCATTTCTCCCCTTTGGTTCATCTTCGAAAGAAGCGCAGCATCGAGTGTTGGGGGCATTTTCAGATTGGGAGTTTCTATGGCACAAAGTACTGCAACATTGGGCTTCGGACATTCCATTTTATGGGCTACATATACTGCATTATTGATAAGTGAAACCTTTTCTTCAAGCGTTGGATACAGCACGAGTCCACCATCAGTGAAAATGATGAGTCGTTCCTTAGTTTCAAATACTGAGACAATACTGATAAGTTTCCCAGCATTCAGTCCTGTCTCTTTATTCAATACTCCCTTCATCAGTTGTGCGGTTGTGCATGCTCCTTTTAATATGGTATCAGCTTCTTTGTTCCTCACAGCTTGTACTGCGATATCAACACAAGCGACCGGATCATCCTCATTTATAATCTCAAAGGCATCGATAAGACTTTCCTCGATCATTGATATCTGTTCGAGTATCTTTTTTTTATTTCCAATCAAGAGGAAATTCCCGATACCTTCCTGTTTGGCAAGAGTTGCACAAAAAATAGCTGATTTTGCATGTGCTGCGGGGATTGCGACACGTTTAGGTGGTAAACTTCTTACTTTATCCAGAAGTTCATCAAAATTTTTGATCATTAATTCTCCGTTTCTACTTTAATTGCTGTGCTATGAATTTCATTGATTTATTAAACCATCTATCTATTTCTGATTCGTTTTTTTCTCGTGCTGGGAATGGAATGACGTGGTCATATTCATAAGGAAAATCATAGGATTTGACCTTTATTGGAATTTTACCATCATGTCCATGCAAAGAGAGTTCTACCTCTATTGCTGGTACAACCTCATCTTTTTGTAACGCCAATGCGGATATTCGCTTTCCGATCTTTTTTAAAATTTTTTCTCGAAAGGTTATCATTTTATTGTAATCTAGCATACATTTAAATACCTGTCCGACAGGATGATCTTTTCCGAAATAATGCGCCAGACGAGTATCACGTTTTAACTCGTTCTCCAGATGTTCTATGAAGTATGAATATATTGCAACGTTTGCCTCGCTATCCAGAATGAATTTTGAAGCTGGCGACATTCTGTTCAATATGGGACCGCCGCAGAACATACAGAGCTTAGACTGCTTAAAGTAATTCTGTTCATCAGCCATGAAAAGAATCTCTGCAAGAAATGATCCAACAGAATAAGAGAAGAAATCGATAGATGCATCTTTTTCAATCTGGGGATTTTTTCCAACTCTTATTTCCCGAATAAGTTGATGAATGTCATAATAGGTTTGAAATCCTGACCAGAGAAATCGTTGTGGGAGGAATTGTAGTCTTGTACTTATTGCAATATTCGCAAAGGAGGAATTGACAACTGTGGGAAAAAGTTTCTTCCTTTCTTTGCATGCTTTGTTCATGAGTTTGGGATCACTCCATGTTTTTGGTGCTCTGTTCATGTGGAAAGCTGTTGGGAAAAGAATGATTGTTTTACCCGTCAATTCCACTAATTTTTGAGCCCACGGCAGGTATTTCTCCCAGCTTTTTTCATTCAATCCATGAAGGAGTATGATGATCTCTTTTGATTTTTCAAGTGTAAAAGGTTTGAATATTGGATACGTGAAAGTGATATTCTCCTGAATTTTTGAGTCATCAACTCTGAGAAGTTCAGAAAGGTGGGGAGAAGCGATGGAGTTATCAGTTGAATAAGTGGTATCAAAATCTCTGTTATGTTCTGCACAACGGTAGAATTTCTCTCCTGGAAGAAGATGATAATTCTGGGATTCAAAGGGCAGATTGAAGATATTCTGACGATACTTTTTTAGCGTGATGAAATCTTCATCCTGATCGAATTGTCCTCTGAGGAAGAGGAAATCATCCCTGTAACTCATTCTGAATTAAGGCTCCTTAAATTCTTTTTGGCTGTGTAAGTTTAATTCAGTAATTGATAACAAAAGTGTTTTGAGACTAATATCAGTCAAGAGATTCGTGAAAAAGCAATTGTAAATAGACAGATATGAAAATAAACCAAGTCTATTATTCCTTCAAATAATCTGCGTAATGCTCCTGAACATTCTGTGCAATTTCGTTAAGCCGCACGTCGATGGTTATGCCGTTCTGCTGAAGGGTTTTCCACATCACATCCATAGCATCATCCTGAGAGAGCCCAATAGATTCTGCAATAGAGAGCAAAACCTCTTTTTCCCTTTTCGTAAATTTTCCATCAGATAGGGAAATCAGCGTCAGGAAGTGCAAAGTGTAGTATCTGTCATAATCAGAACCATGATCCTTTAGATATTTTGCGGACATATCAAGTTGTTTTTTAGCTTTTTCCTTATCATAAACGATCTCTTTTTCGGGATCATCAGTAAAAACATCAGCCAGTATTTTCACAAGTCCCTTGATCTCCTCCAGATTTATTTCCCTGTCTGCAGCGATCATTGAGATCCCACCAGCAGCAACAAGTTTCATCATCATCTCTTTCGTTTTTTTGCGGGGATAGAATTTTGTAAGTGCTACCAGTGCATCAGTTTTCTGATACAGTTCTTCAGGAGTAAGTTTTCCACTCTTTTTATAGAGCTGTGATTTAGAAAAGAGTTCCAGCGCTTTCAAACGAACCGGCAAAATGGGGTGAGTAGAAGTACTCAATTCTGACATATATTCTGATTCTGCGAGATCATCCAGCTGTTTCATTAGCTCGGGTAAATTGAAATTAAGGTTTTTCTCAGTGAGACCATAGGATATCTTAAGCAGACTTTGAACTGAGATGTCGTATTTCCCACAAGCGACAAGACCGACCCGATCACAACTTATTTCAGCTTTTTTCTGCCAGGTAAGGAACTTTTTTTCAGCCAGAATCGGAAGAAAGGTGGTCCGCTTCTTGTCGGGATTATAGAGGAGTAATAATTTATTATGATCATAAATGATATGTCCAAGCTCATGTCCCAGAACAAACTTTAACTCTAGATCATCGAAATTTTCCAGCAACGCTGAAGTAAAGACCACGCTTATCAGATTGCGCTGCTTAAAAGCAAAGGCATTGTATGTATTGTCCCTTAATGAAAAAAATTCGATCTTTGATTTGATCTTAAATGCTTTTTTTACTTCATCAATGATCTTGTAGATGCGAGGAGCAATGATGGGAGTAAGTCGTACGGAATCAGCGAGTAGTTTCTCGCGAAATGAAATGTGTTCCTTCAGAATCTCCTCATGTGACTTTATTATCTGCTGTACTTTATAAACGTTGAAAAGTTCTTTGGTGTCTTCCAGATCACCTTTATAGCGAATATTCTTTAAATCCATTAGTAACCCTCTTGGGTTTGTGTTCGATTTTTCCACGTAAGCTTATTACTAATTTGAAGAGAGTTGATCCTTTTTCTGATTATGTTTTTTTATTACCTCGGAATGAGTTGCATCTGGTTCGTGAATCCATCTATTGTCTATTTTTCCATTGACTACTTCTCTTCTGCGGAAGTAATTCGCTAGAGCATCTCTGAGAATAATATATTTATATGTGATCTGCTTTTCAGGAATTTCTGTAAGCAGAGTAAGACCAGAATTGCCCTGCATGAGAAAGTCAGTTGTAGCAACGGTGTAGATCTTATCTGGATCCCATGGTTCTCCACCTATCTTGAGGTCTGTTACACGCTGGAAGTCTGGATATTTCTTGCTGTATTCTACTTCTCCACCTGCGACTCGAAGCCCATGACGACCACCTGCAACACGGACTTCTATTATCTCTTTGAGTTTTGATCCGGGGATTTTCATAGTAATGACTTCACTTTCAAAGGGAAGTACATCAAAGATATCTCGATAGGATACTGGACCCTCTTCGATATCATCCCGTACACCACCGAGGTTCAAAAATGCGAAATCAGCATCAGTTTCTTCCAGCATCGCATCCATTACTACGTTACCTATGATGCTTTGTGCACCGCTTCCACGTGATAGATGCATACCCGCAAAACCAACGATCTCATCCATACCTTTTTCTGCAACAGCTTGCATGGAGTCGATCTTCTGTTTGAACCAGGGATCGCCGATAAATTCTTCACCGAAAAGTGTGATTAAGGAGCCATCTATATAGGCAGGAACTTCCCATCCAGATATAGACTTCGTTTCTGTATCGATAGTTATTACAAGGTGTCCAATATTAGAGCCATATCCATAATTTTGCGTAATAAGCGTATGATTTTCCGGTTCTTCCCAGGGTTTGTTATATCCTTTGTGAATATGACCTGCAACGAAGATATCAATTCCTGGTACTTTGCATGCTATATGCATTGCATTATCAGGCCAGCGTCTATCAGGATCATTAATATGACCTTCAACAATATCATATTGATACGCACTCTCAACATCATAGGGGATTCCCATGTGCCCGAGTACAAGCACAATGTCAGCACCTTCGTCTTTGACTATTTTTATGTATTTCTCTGTTACTTCTGCTGCATCGAGGAATTTGAGTCCTTTAATGTTTTCAGGAAAACTCATAAGTGGGGTGTCTAGTGTACTGATGCCTATAATCCCGAGTGTAATGCCATCAATATCTTTTAATATATAAGGGAGACAGCCGGGAATAAATTCGCCAGTTTCTTCTACAATGATATTTGCACAGACTATAGGAAATTCTGCTAAAGATAAAGTTTCCAACAGAGTATCATATCCATTATCGAACTCATGGTTACCAATTGCCATGGCATCATATCCTATCCAATTCATATATTTGATGATTGCTACACCATCAGTCATTGTGCCGATTGGGTGTCCCTGAAAGAAGTCACCAGCATCCAATAGCAGTACCGCTTCTCCGTTTTCTTTTGCTTTTGCTCGAACTCGTTTAATATATTCAGCTGCTGCCGCTCCACCGCCAAGTGGGGGGGGGAAATCTGGATTGATAAATGTTGCAGGAACCTCATCAATTCCACCGTGAACATCGTTTGAAAATAGAAGGTTCAATACAAGTTCTTCGGCATGTATAACAGCGGTGAAAAGAAGGATCAAACTGATGAATACAAATATTTTTTTCATAAGAACCTTTTATTAAAATTTCCAGGACAGGGTTGCCATAAAGTTGATCAATACATCATTGATCTTATCGAGATTTTCTCTATCAACCGGAAGGTCGGAATGTGTTGTATCCCAGAGATTGCTGTTTGCATAGTAACCATCAGGGAACAGATCTTTATGATTATAATTCATTTTACCAACTTCTGCTCCAATATCAAGCAGCAGGTTATAAGGTAATGGAATACTTGTTCCGGCTGAGAATGTTGTGAGAACTACTTCTTTATTCATTCCGGATGGTTTATAATGAAATCCCAGTCGTAGGGGTTGATTGTTGAAAATCTGATGTTCAATACCTGCATAATACTCCAGCACATCATACCAGAGTGGATTATACTCGCTCCATTTTACAAAGGCGATTTCAACAGAGAGATGAGTATCCCATACATTGCGTGGATGATATTCAAAACCAAATCCTATCTTTGAAGGGTAATTGATCGTGGTGTTGGTCCAGGCAGTATCTCCTGTCGCCCAGGTTGATCGATCAAGCTCAGCGCTGCTTGTGTAGTTTAGTCCAAATTTAAACCTTTCACCAAGATCAAGTAACAGTCCCGTTTGGAAGCGATAACCGGAATAATCATTCTTTCTTTCATAAATCACATCAGGAATACTATCCTGATCACTCGTCATTTGATCTTTTGCCCATTGGGTAAAAATGATCGTGGAGTCAATAGTGTTACTCCCTCTCATAAGTGAAAAAGATCCACCGAGAGAAATAGATCTGAAAAAACTGTCATCATTCTTAAAAGTGAGTGTAACCGAGGGGGTGTGTGCGTAGATGTTCCCATCACCTTTGTATGTATTGATGGCTATCTTGTGAGGTTCGTTTCCATAATCAGTGCCTTCATTATTTCTCATTTCCTCGATATATTTAAAATTGAAATCATAGAGTGGTGCATAGGTATACGCAGTTGAAACCATAAAATTCTTTAAAGGAACGTTATACATCAAACCAAGGAAATAGCGTTGAAACAGATGGGCATTCGAAGCATAGACCGCATCATCGATATATGAATCGAATGAATCGAATATAGGAAAGGCTCGATCTTCATTATTTTTTGTGATATCCGGCGAGAATTGCACCATCAGTTTGTAGGGAATCTTTCCTAATAATGCTGGATTCTTCAGCGCAGCAAGTGGTCCATATCCGGTTGCAATTCCTGTAGAACCCATTGCGAGAGAATGAGCAGTGTATGCGGTAATTTCTGCACCAGCATATCTGTCATACACAAAAGCTGCATTGAGTGGTAATGACAAAACCAGCAGCATTAAGATTCCTAAAATTACTTTTTTCATGTATCCTCCGAAAATTATTTAAGTGATAGAACACAGATTTTCACTGAATGAACTGATACACACAGATAGAAATCAAAATTTTGCATTTTGGTCTCCATACATAGTATCTTCATTGCATTTTCATATACTTTTTCTAAAAAAGCCATAGCCCAAAGTATTGTATACCTTAAAGAAGGAACTAATGATTTTTTCAGTTACATCAGAATTTTTATATTCCATAAATGTCTAATAAATATCTGCGATCATCTCTTTCATCTGTGTTAATTTGTGTTCCATCAGAACGTCCAATCAAGCTGCAATCGTATGGAGCTTTCTTTATGTTTCGCTTGCGAGACATAGTTTTGTCCTGGAACTGGTTCATTATACTGCCTGAGATAAAGTTCTTCATCCTGATAATGCTTGATCTTATATTTAAATGATATAGCGAGGTTGTTGGATATTCTGTCATAAATTGTAAACCAAAATTTCATACCCTGACTACCCATGAAATCAATTTCCATATCCTCCCAGTCCCAATGACTGACGCCATGACCATTCCAGAAAAGGAACGCACCTTCCATGCGGAAATAATCAGTAAAGTTATGAATGTAGTTCACTGCGATAAAGTCACCATGATTAAGCACATCAGCAGTAGGAAGTATGTATGCCTGACCGGGGTCTGCTGTATTAGTCAAGCTTGTATAGGGAGCCATCCATACTTTGGTATATCGATACTCAAATTCTATCTGATCCCTGTTGGTCAAATATGCTCGAAGTTTACAGGTTGTTTCGCTAGTTTTTGATACTGCTCGTGTAAAGAAGTCTTCCGAGCCGTTTGTCTGTAATTTTTGTTTAAGGCGTAAACTCACCTGATAGATAGGTCGGTAATCCAACTCACCTTGAAAACGAACACTCTTGCGCCCATCACTCTTGCGTTCCCAGATATCCAGATATGCTTTGGTGAGAGTGAGTTGCCTGTGGAATTTATATCGGGTTTCAATATAAAAACCTTCTTCTGCCTGTGACCATGGGCTGTTATAAAACACTTCTGACACAAGAGGATTCTTCAAGTAATACTGTTTCTCAAGAATGGTTCCATCAAATTTTTCGTGTTCTGCGAAAGGACGGGCATAGGGATTATCAAAGCCAAGATCATAATTACGATAGAGCATAGTGAAGTTAAGATTATTAAAATTAAAATATGCACTGGCAACAAGTGCTCCGGGATCATCCCCAAGTTCAAGCATATTACCATCAACTTCCAGTTCTGCATATTCTCCCTGAAGGGTAACATTATCCAGTGTCGTTTGCCAGTCAAATCCATACACTCTTCTGTAGTTTCTTCGATAGGAGTCCGTAATAGTCGAATATAGCGAAGATATCTCTGAATCATTGATATCCAGCTTCTTGTAATAATAACTATCATATATGAGATACTGTCCGAGGTCTGCGTAATCAGCAATGCTGAAGTAACGATCGTATTTTGCTTCATAAGCAGTTACTCCAAGGTGTGTTCCAATAAATGGATTGAACTGAATATGTCCTCCCACCAAGGTTTCTCGCAATGCATCTCTTCTGGGAGCCATATCTATCTTTGGCAGTGGATATGGAGTGAGATTAGGACGAAATTCATTGAAATATGCTTCCGAGCTTTCCAGCTGTTCATTAGTAAAACGAGGACTGGAAATTATGTAATAAAAAATATCATCTTCCGATGTTAATTCACCGTCGTGATTGCTGTCCCAGATCACCACATCTTTTTTATCGTCTGAATAGAACACCGAAGCATCCATGAATGAATTACCATATTCAATAGCAGCTCCTTTGAGTGCAAATTCTTCGGTAGGTGAGAGATCAGGGAAAATGCCTTTTATTCTTTTTGTAAAACCATAGCCAGCTCTTCTTGGTTCAAAAAGATCAGTGTTCTCCATGACTAATCCTTCACCCCAAGTTGCGCGGTAATTACCGAGCACTACTTTCAAATCTGCGGGTTTCAGATCAATTGCAGCAGTGTATTTCGAGTTATCTGCAAGGGCTGATGAAAGCTGGTTGTCCTGCCTGAACATATTCAGATCACGATCTTCACCTTTTTTGAAAAAGAGTAATCCGCCTACTTCCAGATTGAACCAATCCTCCATACGGGCTCTGAATTTATGTGAGATTTCAGGAGAAGCATTATCCAGATCGTAGCGTCCCCACATAGAAAATTTTTCATTAAGACTATCTGGCACAAAACTCTCTCTCAAGACTTCTTCGATTTCTTCGGAATAAGGATTGTTATTGAATTTTAATCGGTAGTTGAAGGTCCATTTGCCATCAAGTTTTGGTTGTTGGTAAGTAATATAATGGCGAATGTTTGTTGCGCCATAATGGGTTAAACCGGGTGCATTACGCATGCTTCGGTAATCCTGGTAATTACTAAGTTTTCTTTGGCATAGTATCGCACGGACATCTGAAGGATTTATGATCGGCATATTCAAAATATCCCTGTAAGAAGCAGAATTGATGTTGATCGGAGACATGAGCATATCTTCCCAGACATCAGCGATCGCTTCAGAAGATCCTTCATCCTGTGCCAGTCTTCTCAGCAGGTAGTAGATCTGGTCCCTGCGCTGTGACAGCTCATCATAAACACCGTAAGGCACGATCTTTACTAGTGGTTTTATCTTTAAAAAAGTTTTCTGATCTATGCTTTGAATATTACGCAGATCATAAACAGACTGGAAGAAATCAATATAGGTTCTATAGTAATAGATATCCTCTGCCTGTTCCAATGTGATTGGAAGCTGAGTGATCTCTTCAAACGTTGCCTTATTGAGGTTTAGTTTATCCTCTGATGCAGCAAGAGCGCTGAGAAAAGTTAACATAAGAATACAACTGATAAAAATTATTTTTTGCATATTAACCCATTTGTATAATAAGTATAAGCTCAATGATCACACAACAGAACATCACTGCCGCCAGAAGATTGAGCCAGAAAATTCTTGTTGTGAGCTTCTCAATCTTTGTGTTCAGATCTTTGATATCTTTAAAAACCTTTTTCTCTATCACATCATATTTCTGAGAAAGTTCTCGATAACCCTTACTGCTGAACTTATTCTCCCAGTCTTTTATCAGATGATTGAGGAAGTTAAAAATAAGTTTAATCAAGCCCTTTATCACAGCTGATGAGTTACTGTTTTCTTCTCTATTTTTGCTATTTTTCATAGTGACCTCTTTTGCAAATTAAAATAAATAGCCGAGAGAAAATTGATGCGTAAGAGGCATCACAGGGTGAGTATTGAAGCCATAATCCACTTTTACGCCTTTAAATAACACACCAAAACCGCCCGATATGCTGTTTGGATAGGTGGAAGCACCAGTACGCAACCAAAAATTATCAATGATCTCAAATTCGATACCTGCCAGAATCTTGGTTTGCTCGCCAAGTTTCTGCGATAGGTCTATCTCTGTAATCACTCCATCATAAGGTTCGTAAGACACACCAAGCGCAAGGTATTGAGGAAGATCAAATGTCTGATCGGAACCCATGGTGGGATTGTTTACATTTCGTACTGAAAAAGCAACATGTGTTCTCTGATGCAATGTGGCAAGCGCACCAATGTTGATACCGTAAGAAGTCTGGTTTCCGGGATCGATACCGCCAACAGTTTCACCGAATTTCAGATAATATAGATTCAATCCATAGCCAATATAAAACTGCGAGTGAACGTCTCCCATTAGAAGGAAAGAGTGAGCAATAGAGTACGTGCCTTCTTGTTGAAGTTTAATTCCTCCATACTCAACGTCCATTGCCTGAATACCCAAAGCCACAGTACCGAATTTTCCTGGTAACTTGTAGGTAAGTGCACCATTCATAAGGACTTCAAATTCATTGTTGAAGAGTCGTGAATAGCCTAAGTTGATTCCCTGACTTGCTACAGCAAGTGCACCCGGGTTAAAGAATATTGCATTGGGATCATCACAACTGGCAATAAAAGCCCCGGACATTCCCCGTGCTCTTGCAGAAGGAATGTAGTTACCAAAGACATTGGAAGTGATTTCTGCGGAGCATAGAGATGAGAGAAGAAGGATCGTAATGATTACAAAGCTTACTTTTTTCATTTGTATCCTTTCAAAATTTATTTAAGAGGTGCAGATATGACGATCGGAGCTTTTGCATGCTTGATATCGCCGTTATCTGGATTAATAACTTCTAAATGACAGATGTAAAGACCAGGGGGTAGGGTATTCCAATTATCATCTTTCCCGTTCCACTCAATGGTCTTTGTGCCCGACGAGAATTCGTTAGTGAATGTGTTAACCAGTACACCCTCGCTGTTGTAAAGACGTAGAACTACTTTATCTCCTTCACGGGCACTGTATTGTATCTGGAAGGTTTCTCCAAGCAAAGGAGAGAATGTGTAATGAGGAACTTTCAGGATTGCCTGAAAATCATTAAGTGCATAATCATATTCAAGTACATCATCCGGAGCTCCGTCAGGGAAGAGAATCGGATTTCCTGCAGTATCTGTTGCAGCAATATAGAAATAAACTATGGTTCCACTTGTTTGGCCAGGAATCTCTGCTTCCCATGAATAATCTTTTACAGGACTCATCGGGATTTCGGAGAAAGGATCCTGAAGTATAGTTCCCCAATAGAGGATTGGATCGACCAGTTGTTGGGCATAGGTAAGTGTGACGGTAACTGCTTCGCCAGGTGCAGGATCAAGGTTGGAGAGAACCACGTTTCCACCAACTCCACCTCCATGAGTTCCAATATAATCAAAGGTATCCAGTGGATACACGATCCATTCAGAATCATCTGTATTTGTTCCTGCAGAAGCCGTCCAGTCAGTATTTCCTGTTTCAATTGATGTCTTACGCACAAGTGTGTGATCATAGGTTGCAGCAGCTACACCAGCCACATCCCACCCCGTACCGGGATCTTCGTTGGGATCACCGATCACATCGATAAGCGTCCATGTGGCACCGTTATCTGTCGTCATTTCGATGCCGCGTGCATCGTTTCCATTAAAATGCACCACGCTGGGATAGGAAAGCTGTTCATCTGAAGCATTAAGCAGTGTCTGTGATGCTTCATCAGCAACGATCACCCATACATCACCGGGAGCAAGGGTTGCTCCAACGGGAAATTCGTGCCAGTATTGCCAGCCCTGTCCATTTACAGATTGTGCAATGCGATAATTATCAAGATAGACTGTTTGCGAAGAGGAATTATATAATTCAAGAGCTTTATTGTTCGCAGAACCTTCGATATATTCAGAGAACATGAGCTGTCCGGTAGTTGGGCCTTCCTCATAACCGGTAAATCCTATTGTACTTCCAGCATCAATAACATTACCTGCAAGATCTTCTATATTACTTACAGTGATCGTATATGCATATCCTGCTTCCTGTTCTCCTGTTATCAATTCGACAGTCATACCACCCGACTGCAGGATCGCATCAGTTACAGTAAGATCGTTGATTGTATAATTTGTGTAAGTCTGTGCAGTGGTCTGGTCAACCTGTTCGCTGAAAGTAACCTCAACAGAGGTACTGGTATTAGCTGCGGCACTGACAAGAGTGGGAGGAGTTGTGTCATTTTCACCGTGCGTTCCAAGATATTCAAATGTGTCGACAGGATACACGATCCATTCAGAATCATCTGCATTTGTTCCTGCAGAAGCTGCCCAATTGATGGAGCCTTCGGCAATAGAAGATTTTCGAACAAGCGTATGATCTTTGGTAGCGGAAGGTGTTCCGGCAACATCCCAGCCATCACCTGGATCTTCATCCGGATCTCCTATAATATCGATCAATGTCCAGGTCACTCCACCGTCTGTAGAGTATTCCAGCCCACGAGCATCATCGCCATTATGATGCACGACACTTGGGTATGAAAGTATCTCATCTGCAACTGCCTGCATTTCTGCTGCTGCTTCATCAGTCGTCATGACCCATACATCTCCAGGATCAAGTGTTGAACCTGTGGGAAATTCATGCCAGTATTGCCAGCCGTTTCCATTTACAGATTGTGCAATGCGATAGTCAGTCAGATTGATCGTGGCATCAGAACCATTAAAAATTTCCAGAGCTTTGTTCTGCGAGCTACCTTCAATGTATTCAGAAAAGAAAAGGTCATTCGCTATTAAGCTCTGAAATCCGAATAATAAACTGATGATTACTATAAAGATAAATCTCTTTAAAATTTTCATTCTTTCTCCATTATTTCTTTGCTTTTTGCAGGCTGTTCCACAAAAAGGTAATATATTATCAATAATATCACACCTATAACAATACATGAATCAGCAATATTGAAAACATACCAGCGCTCAATATGCCAATTCCCAAGGGAAATATTAAAAAAATCGACGTCAAGGAAGTCAGTTACTTTTCCAAAAGATATTCTATCAATAAGATTGCCGACTGCTCCGCTTAGGATGAGAGTAAAACTGAAACGCGCAATAGAATTATCATTTTTAATAAAAAGGAAAAAAATTATTCCGGAGGCAATTATAGAGGCAATGATAAAAACAATATTGGTAAAATTACCCATTTGAGGATTGATCCCGAAAACTGCTCCCTGGTTCTTTACGAGGGTGAATCTGAAAAAATTACCGAATATTGGAAGTGTCGTATCTGCAGTATGGGCAAAAAGATGGCGTATTGCCATTTTTGAAAACTGATCAAGGGCAACGAAAAGGAGAAATATAACTACGTATTTTCGATAACCACTTACTTTATCTGTGATTATGATTGATCCTTTCTTCGTTTCTTTTGCAGTCGATGCAGAATTCTGTATGAGGAATGGCATTCAGTCTGGAATCCGAAATATCATTTCCACAGTAACTGCATATTCCGTAGGTCTTGTCATGGATGCGTTTAAGCGCTCCATCGATATTTTTAAGATTCTTCAGTTCTCTTTCCAGCATGTAGGTTTCCTTTTCACGCTCGTTGGAGTCTGTACCAAGATCGGCAATATGTGTGGCATACGCAGATACATTACCCACAGCATCACGAATGTTCTGACTCCAGTTTTCGTCTATTCCTTCGATTATCTTAACGACCTTTTTTCTCTGTGCCATAAGTTTCTCACGATAAAAATCCAGCTTTTCACTATCCATGCAGTTCTCCTTCCTACTTATCCATCAAAAATTTCTGGATAAGTGCTTTCAATCTCTTCTGGGCACTCTTTGCTACCTGCTCGATTTCATCCTGCACATGAGTGTCATTATGGAAGAGGTTAGAAAGATTAGTAATGGTTGAAATTCCAAGGATCTTCAAGCCAAGATACACACCTACAATCACCTCATGCACTGTTGACATACCCACCATGTCAGCACCGATGGTTTTTAACATTTTGCATTCAGCGGGTGTTTCAAGACTTGGTCCCAGTAATCCAGCATATATTCCTTCCTTGTATTCCATTTTTGATTCTATATAAGCTTTATTAAGAACTTCACGATATTCTTTTGAGTAAGCATCCTGCATACTTGGAAAACGGATGCCCAACTTACCATCATTCTTGCCTACAAGCGGATTCATTCCCGTCAGGTTAATATGATCCTTTATCGCAATCAGATCTCCTATTTCAAAGTCTCGACGTAATGAGCCGACCGCATTGGTAACAATAAGCGTTTTAATACCCAGTTCTTTCATTACAAAAACAGGATAGGTAGTTTCCAAGGCAGAGTATCCTTCATAACAGTGTAAGCGCCCCTGTAAGATAATGATATTGATGCCATGAAAAGAACCAAACAGCATTTTCCCTTGGTGTGAAGGTGCAGTAGAAATTCTGAAATGAGGAATGTCCTGATAGGGAATCTCAAGATCAATCTCCATGATATGAGTGAGTTCATTAAGACCGGTTCCGAGAATTATGCCGACTTCGGGAACATTATCATATAGCTGGCGAATATATGCAACTGATTCGGGAATTTGCTCAATGATCTTCTTCATTTGGTCCTAAACTGAAGTTTATTCTTGATTTCGGTTTTTTGGGTGTTTTTTCTTCCTGTTCATCCATCGGAAGTTCATTATCCGGTTTTCGCTTATCTTTCTCTGGTTCGTATTTCTGTTCTGAAGGTGTGGATTCCTGCTTTTCTATAGGTGATTCTCTAAATGTTGTAATTGGTTCAGGTATATCCGGTGTAGCAAGTGTTTGAGTTTTGGTCTTGGCATCCTCTTTATCTTTCTCAAATTCTGCTTCTATCATGTCGAGCATTGTCTTTATCTGTGATTTGAAATTCAGCAGGAATGATTTTTTCTTATCCTTAAGATTCACATAATCGTGCTCAAGAATACTGAGGTAATCCTTTGCTTTTTTCACTCGCTCTTTGGCGGACAGTTCAGCATCTTTGATAATGTTCTTTGCTTCTTTATCTGCACTCTTCAGTGTATCATCTTTTAGTTTTTCAGCGAGGAGAAGGGTGCGTTTGATAAGGTCTTTCTGGTCTTCTATGCCAGCAATAAGATCATTCTTGTCTTTAATTTCTTTTTCCTGACGTTTGATGATATCATTAAGCTGTTCAAACTGATCTGCAATTGCTTGCAGAAAGAGATCTACTTCCTGTTTGCTGTAGCCACTCAGCGTTTTATTAAAATCCTTTCCGCGAATTTCTGAGGATGATATAAAATCTTTCATAGCTCCTCTAATATACTAATATTCTGATTAACAAATTACGTAAAACCTCTAATAATAAAATAACCACTATGGGAGAGATGTCGAAGGTTTTGATCGTGATATAACGCTGGACCAATCTTCTGACCGGACCGAGGACTGGCTCAGTGAGACGTATCAATAACTGGATAAGCGGATTGCCATAGTTTGGATTGAACCATGATACGATCGCTCTGATGATGATGAGCCATATATAGATCATGATGATAGTATCGAGAATGCGGAATAATGCGATCATTTCTTCTCTCCCATTGGCTGGAAACATTTCCTGCAGCGAGCTTCGTAAATATCCTTTTCTCCGACAAGGATCTCTTCATCACTCTCAACAAGGCGCTGTGTCCTATTTGCCGGATTGCCGCATTGAGTACAGATCGCAAGGGTTTTTGTAATATATTCTGCTGTTGCAAGGAGTTCAGGGATTGGATGGAACGGTCTGCCCAGATAATCCTGATCAAGCCCTGCAACGATCACACGCTTACCTTCATTAGCGAGTTTTTGACAGACCTCAACAAGTCCTTCATCAAAGAATTGTGCTTCATCGATACCAACAACTTCTGTCTCTTTTCTAACACTCTCATACAGTTGCTTGGAACTTTTAACCTGTACTGAGCCGAGTTTTGATTTGTTGTGTGAAACAATGTATTTGTGATGATAACGGTCATCTATGGTGGGTTTGAAAATTTGATATTGCTGTTTGGCAATTTGGACACGTCGCATCCTGCGGATAAGTTCTTCGGTCTTCCCGCTGAACATGCTTCCACAAATTACTTCGATCCAACCAATATGATCTTTAACAATATTCATCTATAAACTCCACGATTGCGTAAATTGTCCCACCCTGATTTTATGTCAAATTTTTGATGTGGGTGAATAATTTGGGCAATTTTAACTACTATGTTTAGGAAAGATTGGTTCGTGGATTTACAAGTAACAAGTTGGAAATTATTAAGGTTTGATGGGAAAATAGGAGAAAAAACAGGGATACCCCCAAGAATTTGGAGGTAAATCCCGAAAAATACTGTAAATAGATGGTTTGCAGGATTCTTGGAGTGGAAAATTGCTTTTTAGAAATCTATTGTTTTTTATCCATCTTTGCATTTGCCACCCTGATCCGCCGACTGGTGGAGAAGGGTCTCCCATACTTTGTGAATCATTGTTATGCTAGTACTTTGCGACGATATTCACCATCCCTCATCTTTTGTTAGTATT
>DRBZ01000007.1 GCA_011043895.1 Candidatus Cloacimonadota bacterium | reverse complement strand
TTTTTTTTTTTTCGCTTACACTTTATGCATATTCTGCAGATACTCTCCAAATATATTTTTCTGAAATCCCCCATGCTGACCAATGGTACGAAGAACATCCGGGCGAACTTCCTATCTGGCTCACCGAAGAGGAAAAACTCCATCTTGATGAAATCGGCAAGAACCATCGAACAACCCTCGAACCTCCAACACCGATTAGAAATATCGCAGAATTTGAACGGATGCAGGGAATTCTTGTTCGATACCCATTGGGAATTTCTACTGCAATTGTTTCAGAAATCGCTGAAGATGTTATGGTTTACTGCGTAGTTTCTTCATACAACCAAACCGCAGCGTATAATACGTTTAACAATGCAGGGGTAAATATGGATAATGTTGAATTCCTTCTCACAAGCACAGATACTTATTGGATACGTGACTATGGTCCTTGGTTCATAATTAATGGAGAGGGTGAATTTGGCATCACAGATTTTAATTATAATCGTCCCCGTCCAAGCGATGATGCAATTCCTGGTTTCTGTTCTACTTACTTTGATATCAATTACTATTACATGCCATTAACCACAACAGGTGGCAACTATATGACTGATGGTCATGGAATATCTGTCTCAACGGACCTTGTGTGGGATGAAAATCCAAGTTTAACTCATCAGGAGATCAATGATCGCATGTATGATTGGCTTGGTATTGAGACATATCACGTTGTTCCTGATGTTAATGGTGACTATATTAAACATGTCGATTGCTGGGGTAAATATTTAAGTCCCACTCAAATACTACTCCGTGAAGTTCCCACATATCATTCCCAGTATGATGAGATAGAAGCTGCCGTTGATTATTTTGAATCACAGCTGAGCTGCTGGGGAACCAATTATGAAGTTCCTCGTGTTTATACTCCTAATAACCAACCATACACAAACTCTCTATTTGTTAATGATAAGGTACTTGTTCCAATCACAGGAAGTTCTTGGGATGATGATGCAATTGCATCCTATGAAACAGCTTTACCTGGGTACGAGGTACTTGGTTTTACCGGCTCATGGCAATCAACAGATGCACTGCATTGCAGGGCAAAAGGTGTACCGGACCTCGGAATGCTATACATTTATCATGTTCCTATAACAGACACAGTTTCAACTCAGGAAGATATTCCAATAGTTGCTAATATCACTGCCTATAGTGGTGAATCTTTGATCTCTGACTCACTTATCGTTTACTGGAAACGTTCTACAGATATTACTTACATTCCTCTGATAATGCAACATGTTTTTGGAAATACATATACTGCAAGTATTCCCGCACAACCAAATGGGACAATCGTAAACTATTACTTACATGCAGCAGATAATTCTGGAAGAAGTGAGAACAATCCCCTTATTGGGGCACCAATGGCGTACTCTTTCTACGTGATGAATTCTGTTTCTGTTGATGAGCCACAAAATAATTCAATTACAGAATCGACCAATTATCCTAATCCATTCTCTGAATCTACCACTATTGCTTTCATGCTAAAAGAGCTCATTGACAGGGAGATCAAAATAGGAATTTATAATTTACGAGGTCAGCTTATCAGAACTCTTTCAACGATCCCAGATTCCAGATTGATATCTCTGAACTGGGATGGAAAGGATGCATCGGGTGTATCTGTACCAAGTGGAGTATATTTCTATCGCATTGTGGTTAGAGATAAAACATATACTCAGAAAATGATGAAAGTTGAGTAAAACTTAAATTCTATTTAATTTCTTAAGGTGCTCACGATAAGTTTTTGAGAAGATATGCCGCTTATCCTTACCTGCAAAAAAGAACAGATAATCAGTCTCCTGAGGATGCAAGGCTGCGATTAGTGATTGAATCCCCGGATTACATATCGGCGTCGGTGGTAATCCCCTATATCTATAAGTATTATATACCGAATTTATTTTAAGATCTTCATAAGATATATTACTGCGTGAAATCCGGTTGAGTTCCAACGCATATGCAACAGTGGGATCTGCTTGAAGGAGCATATTTTCTTTCAAACGTTTGGTATATACTCCAGCAATTAAAGGTCGTTCATCATCATAGATCGCCTCTCGCTCAACAATAGAAGCGAGGATCACAATTTTATACAATGAATCAAAAGCAATTGCCTTTGGCTGAATTATGTTCCATTGCATAAAAAAATTATCAACCATCATTTTTACTATAAAACGTTCATCTGCAAAGTAAGGTATGTAATAGGTATCCGGGAAGAGGAATCCCTCCAGATTATGAATGCCCAACCCAAGAGAATCAATAAAAACACTATCAACACAAAGAGACATGAACTTCGAATAATCAACAAGCTCTTTTTTTGATAATAAACTTGCTATACGACGAATTGTGTATCCTTCAGGTATAGTTATCCTGTTCGTGACTACTTCCCCGCTTGTGAGCTTATGCATGACATCCATAAATGAGAACCATCCTGCAAAGTTGAATTTTCCATAACGAAGTTGTCTATCTGAAGGAAGAAACTTCTCTACGACAAGGAATAGTGTTGCAGAAGGAATTATCTGTTTCCTTTGAAGCTCTTTTGCAATGTATTGCGCTGAAGTGCCTTTCTCAATTACAATGGTCTTGTTTGCAATTGGATATGGTTTATGTAAGCTGGCAATCGTATAAAAAAGAAAGAATAAAAAGACAAAGATCAACAGAAAAGTAATGAATTTTTTTGGTGTCATTAATGATGCTCAAGATAATCTTTAAGTAGTAACGAAGCAGCTATTTGATCAACCTTGTTGCGGTTCTTCTTCCATCTTCGATTGCTCTGGACAAGTACCTTGAGAGCAGCTTGCGTCGTATATGATTCATCCCATAACTTGATAGGAATTGAAATATGATTTTGTAATTTGCTAATGAAATTCCTGATAACTTTTGATTTCTCAGAATCTCCCCCCTCAACATTTGTGGGATTACCAATGATTATTATTCCAACATTTTGATCACGAACAAGAACAGCAATTTCTTTCATGACATCAGGTTGCTTTCTTGTATCAATAGTTCTGTAAGGAAACGAAATCGTTTGTTCCTCATCTGAGAGCGCGATACCGATCCTTCTTTCACCATAATCAATTGCCATGAGTCTTTTCACATCAACCATATCAATTTATCTTTTTATTCTAACTTCTTATACACTGTTCCTTGCTAATATAATTACAACCTGCCAGATATTAAAGTACGAAAAAATATCATGAGATATTACACACACAATAAATCATTTATAACATTCATTATGTCAACAATTTTCAAACCAAAAAATCTTATGTAACTCACGTGATAGACGAAAAATTTTTTATTTCTCTTGACAAGGCAGTGGACAAAAAGATTTTTTAATCAAATTTTTTTGAATAAAATTTATCTTAATAAAAAAAGATAATTATATGGAGGTTTTCAATGAAGAAAACGTTACTAGTAGCTGTTCTGCTATTGAGTGTGTGTTCACTTGCTTTTGCATCTTCTTCTCGCATTCCGCTTGATTTTGCAGAAACCAGCTACGAAATCACTGAAAATTCATACTATGAAATGGATGTCACATTTAAATTTTCCGAGATTTCTTCGATGATAATTTCAAGTGAAAAAGGTCAGTTTGCAGAACTTGCAATTCAAGATGCCTATTTTATAGGTGAAATCGGAAATCCCAAACTACCAGCAGTAAAGAAACTGATAGATATTCCCTTTGGAGCTGATATATCTGTAGAAGTAGTAGATTACTCAGTGCAGGAATATTCTTTAGATGATTTTTCGATCTCACACCCTATTTCACCGGTTCAACCGTCTTATCCAAAAAGTGTTGATCCTTCTACCGTTTCTTTCGAATTCAATGAAGAAGCATATTTGAAAGATGCCTATAATGAACAAGAACTCTCCACGATTGAAGTGCTTGGAAATCTTCGCGGTTTCCGTATAGCACGCCTTGTTGTTGCTCCAGTTCGATACAACCCGGTTCAGAATAAGTTGAAAGTCTTTAACAATATTCAGATAAAAGTTCGATTCCACAATCCTGATATTGAACAAACTGAATTTACAAAAGCCGCAACCTATTCTCCCTATTTTAAGGTGATCAAAGACAGAATGTTCAACGGACGAGATCATGGTTATCCAGATCATCCTGATCTTGTTGTCTATCCTGTAAAATATTTAATTGTTGCAGATAGAATGTTTGAAACAGCGTTGGAGCCCTTCATCGAATGGAAAACTCAAAAGGGTTTTGAGGTAATCGTTGGATACACTGATGTTATCGGTTCATCTGTCAACCAGATCAAAACCTGGATCCATGACCAATATAATGCAGGTACCCCTTCTGACCCCTCTCCTTCATTTGTACTTTTTGTGGGTGACACAGGATTGGTTCCCTCCGAAACAGGTTCCTCAACGTATAAAGTTACCGATCTATACTATTGTAGTGTGGACGGAGACATGTTCCCTGAAATGTATTACGGAAGGTTCTCTGCAACCACCACAGATCAGCTTGAAACACAAATTGACAGAACAGTTGAGTACGAAAAATATCTTTTCCCCGATGCATCATTCTTAGATAATGTAACTCTTATTGCTGGCGTTGATGGATCTTGGAACCCAAGTGTGGGACAGCCCACAGTTCATTATGGTACTCAAAATTATTTTAATGCACTTCATGGCTTCAATGATGTGCATACATATCTCACTTCTTACACAGGTTGCTATAATACGATCGATGACGGTATTTCTTTAATAAACTATACAGCGCACGGTAGCCAGACAAGCTGGAGCAATCCCAATATGACACAATCTATGGTTAACAATCTTACTAACGCAGGTATGTGGCCTCTTGCAATTGGTAACTGCTGCTTGACTGGTGACTTTGGTTATGGAGAATGCTTTGGCGAAACCTGGGCTCGTGCAACACATAACACCACTGGTGAACCCACAGGTGCAATCGGTTATATTGCTTCTGCTCCTTCTTCATACTGGTATGAGGATTTTTACTGGGCAGTGGGTGCTTTTGGTACACCTGGTGGTGGCTACGTACCAACATATGCCGAGACATCATGGGGAGCATATGATGCACCTTTTGTCTCTGACTATGTATGTAATGACGCAATCCTATTCTGTGGAAACCTTGCTGTCACTGAAGTAGATATACAGGGTTATCCGCAACACTCAAATCCTACCTATTACTGGCAGGCATATAATATTCTTGGCGATCCATCTGTAGTGACATACCTTACTCAGGGTGCTTCGAATACTGTATCCTTTGCAGGTCTTCTACCTATTGGAGCAACAAGTTTTGAGGTTCAGGCAGAACCAGGTTCCTACGTCGCAATCTCAATGAATGGTGTCCTTCATGGTGCCGTGCTTGCAGATGATCTTGGTATTGCCAATGTAACGATCGATCCATTTACAGTTGCTGGAACCGCAGATATTGTCGTGACGAAAGCTCAATATCAACCAGTAATCACCGATGTAGTGGTCGCTACTCCTGCTGTCGTCAATATAAGCCCTACTTCTATTCCTATCAATACTCTTACAGATGTGACTATAGATATCTATGAAGATGACGGCGTTACACCAATTCCTGATGTAAACATTGAGATCACCGGTCCTGGTCTATATGGCACCACAACCGGCCAAACAAATGCTTCAGGATCCTGCACACTGAACTTCGGCGGAGAATATGGTGGAACAGATATTCTTACTATTATCGGATGGAGAGATGGTGATAATTACAATCTTGTAGAAGAACCATTTGGTGTAACAGGTGGTCTTGATCTTACTAATCCCGACATCTGGGTCACTACAAACTTTGGTCTTTCAGATACTTTTGGCTTAAATATGCCAGGTACTGCACATTTTGAACAGGACGAAACAGATTGTACGTATGGCTTATATATTGTTAATGATGGATCAACAATTTACTCCACAGATCCTGAAATCACCTATACTCCCACTTCTCTCACAGAAATCCAAGCAGGCATTATGAAGTCTGGCTACAACATGTATCAAGAAAACTTTTTTACAATTGAAGTATTCGGAACTGTATCCGGCACAGTGACCGATAGTGATAATGGCGTTGCTATTGCATATGCAGAAGTACGCTTCTATGAACAGGGTGGAAATCCAAACGATGATCCCCTATTCAATGACGTAACGGATGCATCTGGTTTTTATGAAATCACTACTGAATATCCTGTTGATCATTACGATATTTATATTGATAAATGGGGATTCGAACCCTACCAGGAGCTAAATTTCTTCCTTGGATACGGACCCAATGTGCATGACATACAACTTGATCCTGTCCAAAGCAGTATGGTTTCTGGTAAGCTGGTTGATGACTTCCTCGTATTACCCAGTGGTACACTCACCTATTATCGTTCTGATAATGGTGAAGAATATGCATCAGTTAATATCACTGATGGACAATATGAAGTTATCCTTCCTAACTTTACCTATGATATTTATGTAGCTGCTCCAGAGCATGTTCCCTACTCTGGCACTCTTCTTGTTGAGGGAGACATGATAATAGATTATCATCTTGGTAATGCTGCAATTTTTGCAGATTTTGAACAGGATGACGGAGATTTTATCAGCAACAATCCAAGTGGCTGGCAATGGGGTGAACCCTCTGCTGGCGGCATCACTGCACACTCTGGTATTAACTGTTGGGCAACTGTGCTTGATGGATATTATGGTACAAATAATGCTGACTGGACTCTTGACTCACCACAGTTCTCCATCTCCGGAACAGGCATGCTGACTTTCTGGCATTACTATGACTTCGAAGGTACATCTACACTATGGGATGGTGGTAATGTTAAAATCTCCACAGATGGTGGATCAACTTTTGATCTTATCACACCCATCGGTGGCTATACTGGTAATATTTCAGCATTAAACGAAGAGGGATTTGGCGGCAGTAATGATGAATGGGGACAGGTTGAATTCGATCTATCCGGATATTCTGGTGATAATGCAATTCTCAGATGGCACTTTGCCACTGATTATTCAGTGAATGATTACTATGGTTGGTATGTCGATGATGTGCTCTTTGGAGATCCCAATGCAAGTTATCCTATTCCAATCATGAATGATGATCCACAGGGAATACAGGTTACCCTCAGGCTCAATCAAAATTTCCCCAATCCGGTGACTCAATCAACCAAAATTTCTTTTATGCTTCCTTTGAACATGAACAATGCCGAATTGAAGATATATAATATTAAAGGACAACTGGTGAAGAGCTTTACTCCAGTACTTGCAGATGGTCCCTATCATGAGCTTGAATGGAATGGCAAGGATATGGCTGATAAACCAGTTGCCAATGGTGTGTACTTCTACAGACTTACCACCGATGATAAAGAATTAACGAAAAAAATGATATTGTTGAGATAAACAGGAGGATAAAAAATGAAGAAAATTGCGTTTCTTATAAATCTTCTATTCCTTGCTTCGAGCCTTTTTGCAGGTCAGCATGAATGGATACCACTGAACAATGACACCAGTCAGGATGTTCAGGTGGATGTAATTACATCAAATGATGATCTCATTGAACTTGAATATACGCTCAATGGTTTCTATAGAGAAGAAGTTGAAATAGAAGGAGTAACTTACTCAAAGATAGGAATTCCCCATGAAGGATTCTTCCTTGACCGCGGTTATCCCGAACTTCCCCATATTAACCGAAGTCTACTCATTCCACCTCGCGCAGATATGCAGGCAACAGTGATTGATTATGATTTCGTTGAATTTGATAAAGTCATGATCGTTCCTTCCAAAGGAAACCTCACTCGTGATATTGATCCTGAAACTGTTCCCTATACCTTTGACCAAATATATCAGGAAGATGCATGGTATCCACATAATTTAGTAATTTCTCAAGAACCCTACATTATGCGTGATGCTCGTGGTATGGTTGTCCAGCTTCAACCGTTCCAGTATAATCCCGTACAGAAGAAACTCCGCGTGTATAAGAACATCACAGTTCAGGTAAATAATATTGGCTTCAGTGATGTGAATGTACAGAATGAATCACTCTTTTCTAAGGAATCAGTGGTTGAATCTTTCCTTGAGATGTATAAAGTGCATTTCATAAACTTCGACGAGGAAGCATCACGTCGCAGATATGTTCCTTCACCGGCAGTCGGCACGATGGTCATTATCACCTATGATGACTTTTATGATGAAGTCGAACCTCTTGCTGAATGGAAAAATCAGAAGGGTATTCCTACTGAGCTTGTGAATGTAAGTACGATTGGTAACAATTATACTTCTATAAAAAACTACATTCAGAATCTCTATGATACTAATGATCTTGCTTTCATCCTGCTGGTTGGAGATGCTCCTCAGGTGATTCCCTATAGCAATAATCAGGATCCTCTTTACGCCTGTCTTGCTGGAGGTGATTACTACCCAGATGCCTTTGTCGGCAGATTCTCAGCAGAAACAGAAGCACAGGCATCGACACAGGTTGAGAGAGTACTATCCTATGAAGCAGATCCCTTCATTTCTGGAGATTGGATGCATAAAGGTACCGGAGTTGCTTCAAATCAAGGAACTGGCTACAATGGCTGGTATGATAATGAAATGATGGATATTATTCGCGGTCATCTTATGGGCTGGAATTATACTGAAGTCGACCAGATCTATGATCCAACAGGTACTGCTTCTGATGTTGCTAATGCTCTGAATTCTGGACGAGGAATTCTAAACTACTGTGGGCATGGCTCTACTACGTCATGGGGATCCACTGGATTCTCAAATTCAAATGTTAATCAGCTTACCAATGATAACATGCTTCCCTTTATTATCAGCGTCGCTTGTTTGAATGGTAATTTTATAAGTAATACTTGCTTTGCAGAAGCCTGGCTTCGTGCTACAAATAATACTACTGGTGAGCCGACTGGCGCAATTGGCTGCTATGCTTCAGTTATCAGCCAGAGCTGGACACCTCCAATGATCGCTGAGTACCACGCGAATCTGTTCCTTGTTAATGAACAGGTGACAACACTTGGTAACTATTACTTCAGCGGTTCATGTCAGATGATGGAAGAAAATACTGGTGGATTGAATGAATTCAAATACTGGACAGTATTTGGAGACCCATCTCTTAAACTCCGCACCGATTCTCCTCAGTCACTTACTGTAAATCACAATCCTATCATCCCGCTTGGCTCCACCGCCTATGATGTGGAAGTGGTTGGTGTGGAAAATGCGCTTTGTGCATTATATATGGAAAATACATTGTATGGTTATGGTTACACTGACGATACTGGCAATGTGACAATCAACCTTACTACTCCACTTGTAGATCCCGGTCTGATGACTTTGACTGTTACATCCTATAATGGTGTTCCATATATTACACAATTGGATGCAATCGTACCAGTTCAAGTCACAATCACACCTGATAATATTAATGTTAATCAGGCAACTGATGTTACTGTTACGGTGCTCGATAGCGATGGAATCAATCCTGAGATTGGTGTTAATGTATGGGCAGAAGGATTGAATTATACTTCAGCAGTTGAAGTTACAGATGATAATGGACAGGCAGTTCTTTCAATTAATTATCCTTTTGGACCAGACATTGCAATATGCGGACAGCGTCCTGACGAAGATTTCCTTCTCTTCAATGAAGAAATCGATGTCAATGCACAAAGTTTATCAGGACCAGACATAGATGTTACAACGACTTTTGGACTCTATGACACACTCGCTATGAACCTCGAAGCATCTGTGAACCAGCATTACATTGATGACAATACTACCCTATGGGTAAGACTCAATAATCGTGCCTGGAACTCGACAGATGAAGGTTCCTATATTATGACACCTGATGAACTTGGTTCTGTTTATGCTATTATCTCAAAAACAGGATATGATCTTTATGAAGAAGAATTTCCGGTTATCATGGCATATGGAACGGTAACGGGTACTGTCACAGATACTCAGAGTGGTTCTGCAGTTTCCAATGCAGAGGTTAGATTCTACGAAGAAGGTACTTCACCTACTGGTGATCCACTTTTCTCAGCAATAACTAATGCTGCAGGACAATATGTAGTCGATGAAGATCAACCAGTTGCTTATTATGATATCTATATTGATCAGTGGGGTTTTGATCCCTATCAGGAAACTGGTTATTTCCTTGGATATGGTGCAAATGTGCATGATATTGTACTTGATCCAGTTGATAGTGGTATTGTTTCCGGTTCAGTATATGATGATTTCATGTACATCGGCTCTGGAACCATTCAGTATCTCAGACATGATAATGGTGAAGAATATGCCACAGTAGATATTACTAATGGAACATACAGTGTTGTACTTCCCCATTTCACCTATGATATCTATGTAAGTGCAGCAGGACATGTTCCCTATTCCGGAATACTCATAGTGGATGGAAATGCAACAATTGATTATCACCTTGGTGCAGCTGCGCTATATTCAAGCTTTGAAGACAATGATGGAGATTTCGTAAGTAATACTCCATCCGGATGGCAGTGGGGTACTCCTACAGCAGGTGGTATCACTGCTCATTCTGGTTCCAAACTCTGGGGAACAGTACTAGGAGGTAACTATCAGAACAATGTGGACTGGTATCTTGATTCTCCCGAATTCACAGTACCTGGTGACGGAACTCTTTACTTCTGGCATTTCTATGACTTTGAAGGAACTTCTACCTTATGGGATGGTGGTAATGTTAAGATATCCACAAATGGTGGAACAACATACAGTCTAATCACACCTCAGAGTGGCTATACTGGGAACATTAGTGCATTATCCGAGCAGGGATTTGGCGGTCAGCTTGATGAATGGGAACAGGTTGAGTTCGACCTTTCTGCTTATGCAGGTAATACTGCTATGCTTCGCTGGACCTTTGCTTCAGATTATTCAGTAAACAGCTATTATGGCTGGTATGTCGATGATGTCTTGATTGGAGATCCTGCTACAAGTTATGAAATTCCTGTGGTTAGTGTTGGTGAAGTTCAACAGATAACCAAAGTAAGCTTAAATCAGAACTTTCCTAATCCAGTACGACAATCTACAACCATCTCATTTGCCCTTCCACAGAATGTTACAAACGCAGAATTAAAGATCTATAACATCAAGGGACAGCTCGTGAAATCCTTTACTCCGAATGTCAGTGAAGGTCCAATCTTTAATCTTGAATGGGATGGAACAGATAATGCTCAGAAAACTGTTGCAAATGGTGTGTATTTCTACAGACTTACTACCGATGAAAAAGATATAACCAAGAAATTACTCTTGTTGAAATAAACTATTTGGAGAGCTTGCGGGATGAAATACTCCCGCAGGCTTATCCCAGATATGAGAAAGTGATATTCTATGCAGGAAATTTACTACATCTCAAACCTCAAGGGCATTAAGACGCTCTCTTCTGAGCGAAGACTGAAGATACTTCGTCATCTTGTTGATAAAGAATACACCGCTCAGGAACTTGCTTCTGTTTTTAATGTAAGACCAAATGCACTCTGGTATGACATGCAACAACTTGAATCAGCAGGACTTATTGAGCTTATCGAATCTGAAAAGGTGCGTGGAACCATAAAAAAATACTATCGTGCAGTTGCTAAGAACTTCTTTGTTGATGTTTCGCTTGGTCAGGCAGAGATCAACAAATCTAACATGCTTCATGCAATACTCAACCAGGAAATAGAAGACTGGAGAAGAGAACGTATTATTAAGATTAAATTTCAGGATATTGCCCATCAGATCATCAACAGGAATCTGAATATAAAAGAAAATGAGGTAGTAGTCATAAGCTACCAGCCAATGCACAGAAAACTTGTGGAAGATCTCATGGTGGAGATCGCACAAAAAGGTGCATATGCCATACCGGTATTCTGGACAAAAAGGATGGAATACAACTTCATTCGACACGTACCACTTACCTTTGCTACTAAGGATGTGATAAGCGATTATCTGATCGATAAGATTGATGCTCATATCATTTTTTCCGGTGAATTTCTTGATGAGCCAGATGGAGCTCCATTAACTGATGAGCAGATCAGGAAAAGTGAACTTATCGAGGAAGCAAAAAGGGTGAATGTACGAAAAACCTATGAAACGGATGTTCGTTTTCTTACGATCGATACAATTTACAATAATTTTCAGAAAGCAGATGCTGAGATAAGAAGTGAAATGTACTGGAAAGCCCTTAATGAACGAGCAAGCGATCTATCATTTTCCTGTAATAAAATCAAGGATATTCTTCTTGCTTCCAATAACATCTCTGCTGAAGATGCAAACGGCAATTTCATCAATATAAGTTTGCCAATGGAACGAATTGTGCAGGTAAAAGACGGCTATGCCGATGATAAAGCAACTGATTCTGAACTACCTGGTGGTCTAGTAGTAGGTTTGCTTGAAAATGGCAGTATAAATGGTTCGTTCCACTCTGATTTTGCCTATCTCTATGACACCTATTTCGCTGATGTTGATATTACAATAAAAGACAATAAAATAACATCGGTTACTTCAAAAAATAATAATGATACATTACAAAAACTTTTTAAAAACGCACATGGTGATAAAAATGTTGTCGGCTCATTTACGATCGGTGTGAATCCAGCACTCAGGCAAGACATTGGGCATCCATATATAAACTCGAAAATATTTGGTGCGCTTACACTGCAGGTCGGCTGGGACGAGCTTGAAGCAAGTGCTATCGATTCTGATATGATCGCACAATTCTATATACTGGATAAAACAATCAAAGTCGATAATAAAATTCTATTCCAAAATGGCAAATTAACATTTTAAATAAAAAAAATTGGGGACAAAAATGAAAAAAACAACAATCCTTCTCGTCTTCCTGTTATTCGCATCTTTCTGTTTTGCTGATGTAACAACAAGAACGTACTATTTTGAAGCTCCCGACGTACACATTGAAAACGATTATGCAATACTTGATATTGAGGATAGCTATCATCTAGGAAATCCTGGAGAACCCTCGTTGCCATACACCGGCATCACGCTTCTTCTACCTCAAGAACAGGCAATTACTAATCTCTCTATCGATTTTTATGAAGAAACCTTCATCGGCTCATATACTGTAAAGCCAATTCAGCGACCGATGCCACTTTCAAAACTTCATGAAGCTGAATTTACTCCACCCGATCCTTTGATCTATGAAAGCAGTTCACCCTATCCTGTAAAACATTATAACGATTATGCAACTCATTACCTTGCAGGATATTCAATCGGCTCATTTGCGCTAACACCAATAAAATATATACCTTCTGAAGGTGATCTTAGCTATTATAAAAAAGCTGTCATTACTATCGAGACTGAATATAATGATGCTGCTATGCAATCCCAAAGATTCATTCATGAAAATCCAGATATTGTCAAGCGGCTGAATGCCCTTGTGGATAATCCTGAAATGATTGATGAGTACATGATAACTCAAATCCGTTCGAACAGTTATGATTATATAATCATCACCAGCCAGGTATTTGAAAGTGAATATCAGGCACTTGCTGATTTCCATGCACTTAGGGGATTCAGTACTAAGATTGAACTCGTCAGTGATATCATGATAAATTATACAGGTGTTGATACAGGTGACAAGATCAGAAATTATATCATAGAGAAATATTCAGAAGGTCCTATCAAATTCATCCTTCTTGGTGGTGATACTGATATAATCCCGGATAGGGGGCTTTATGCTGATCCTGGATATGGTTATATGGATGATGACATTCCTGCAGACATGTACTATGGTTGCCTTGACCGTTCCACTGCACCAGGCACAGGTCCGGATTGGAATAATAATAATAACAGCTACTGGGGTGAAGAAAATGAAGCAGACTTTCTTGCTGAAGTCTATGTGGGCAGAATTACTGCAAACAACGCAACTGAAATCGCAAATCAAATAAATAAGATACAGCTCTATTCAGAAAGCCCAATCGCTGATGAAGTTACAACCACCCTCCTCGTGGGAGAAAATCTTTGGCCAGGAACCTATGGTGGATCGTATATGAATGAACTACTAGTTGGCAGTGGTTCAAACGGCTATACTACTGTAGGTATACCTGCCAGCTGGACTGTCACTACGCTTTATCAAATGAATGGGAATTGGACCTCTAATGATCTATATAATCAATTGAATCTTGGTCCTAATTTACTTAATCACCTTGGTCATGGTTCTACAACACATTGTCTTAATATTGATAATCCAGACCTTACAACTTATAATCTTACAAATGATGGAATCACACATGGATTTTACAATGGTTATTCACAAGCATGTTATTCTGGCTCTATCGATAATAGAACTTCATCGGGTTATTTTGGCTCAGACTGCTTCATGGAAGTGATTACAAATATGGAAACAGCTGCGTCTGTATTCGTGGGTAACAGCCGTTATGGTTGGGGACAGCAGGGGGGCACAGATGGCGCATCTCAGCATTATCACAGACAGTACATTGACGTTTTCTTTGATGATGGTGTATATTCGGTTGCTGGAGCTAATCAACTTTCCAAAGAGCATACACTTCCTTTCATCACAGGAGATGAACTTATGCGCTGGTGCTGCTATCAGCTTAATGTATTCGGCGATCCATCCCTTGATATATGGACAGATGAACCAATGACCATGACCCCTATCTATCCACAGACAATAATGGCTGGAATCCCTCAGTTTGATGTTCAAGCACCGATTGGCTCACGAATAACCGTATATGATGATGACACTATCTATGGTTACGGTTTCGTGACGATTCTCGGTTCAGGTACAGTCGTGTTTGATGTTATTCCTGCCGAGGCTGGCATTCTAAATATTTCAATAGTTGGTCATAATTATTACAAATATGTGGGTGACATAACAGTAACAGCAAGTGTCGTAAATATTTATCCCACAAATATTAATGTCGGTGTTCCCTCTCAGGTAACAGTCGAAGTGCTCGATCCAGATGGTGTAACACCCCAGCCGGGAGTGAATGTTTGGGCAGAAGGTCTGGATTACACTTCAGACACCGAAGTTACTGATGATTCGGGCATGGCAACGATCGATGTGAATTATCAATATGGACCTTCTCTCAAAATACTTGGTCAAAATCCCGGAGATGATTATTATCTCTTCCAGGAGCAAATTGCTGTAAACGCTCTGGACCTTACAAATCCTGAAATAAGTGTCACGACCACCTTCGGTCTTGTAGACACTTTTGCACTCAATCTTGAAGGTACACTCAATGCGACTGCTGATGAAGATAATTTCACACTCTGGATAAACGTTGATGGTGCAGGTTTTACCGCTGCTACTGAAACGACCTGTAATATTACACCTACAACCATGATACCTGTCGAGGCGATCATAGCAAAAACAGGTTACAATCTATATGAAGAGACTTTCCCTGTCATCATCGCCTATGGTTCTGTGGCAGGTATTGTAACTGATAGCGAGAATGGTGCACCAGTATCAAATGCAGATGTTTGTTTCTATGAACATGGAGCAAATCCCAACCAGGATGACCCGGTCTTCATTGCTACAACAGACGCTGGAGGCATCTACTCATCCCCAGAAGAACTTCCTGTCGATTATTATGATATCTATGTAACAAAATGGGGATTTAACTCATACGAGGAATTGAATTATTTCCTTAATTATGGTTCAAATTCTCATGATATCGTGCTTGAACCAGTTCAAAGCGGATATATAAATGGCACAGTGTACGATGATTTCCTTTGTCTCAATGGTGCAACATTGACCTACATTCGCAGCGATAATGGCGAAGAATTTGCAAGTGTTCAGGTTACTAATGGCTTCTATGAGGTCACATTACCCAACTTTACCTATGAATTGTATGTAACTGCTACAGGACATGTTCCCTACTCCGGACTTCTCTTGGTGAATGGTGATGCTGAATATGATTATCATCTTGGTTTTGCTGAACTCTTTGATAATGCAGAAAGCGGAATGACACAGTGGGTTTCATCCGATTGGAGTGATACGGAAGAAGATTTCTGCTCTCCAACCCACAGCTTTACAGATAGTCCTGGTGGAAGCTATCCAAACTGGACAACAGCAATCCTTGAACTGACCGATCCTATCAATCTCAGTAGCATGAAAGGTGGTGCAAATCTCTATTTCAATGCGAAATGGGATATTGAGTCCAACTGGGACTATGCTCAGGTACTTGCATCTACAGACGGTTCAAACTGGACTGCACTCGAAGGTCAATATACAGAACCTGGAGAAGGCAGTTTCCAACCTTATGGTGAACCAGTGTATGATGGCTCTCAATTAGAATGGGTCGCAGAAACCTCTGATCTTTCGGATTTCGCAGGTGAAGATGAGGTATATATAAGATTCCTGATGGATTCAGATGGATATGTGGAGGAAGATGGTATTCATATTGATGATATCTTGATCGGTGATCCTTCTTCAAGCTATGAGATTCCAGTTACTTTCAATGATGATCCGTATACGATTAATGAATTCAAACTTAACCAGAACTTCCCCAATCCATTCAACGGTTCTACCACTATCTCATTCTCCTTACCACTAAATACACAAAAAGCAGAATTGAAGATATATAATATCAAAGGACAGCTCGTGAAAAGCTTTGTCCTAGGCAGTGAGAACACAGGCAAGATGGTTGATTTCGTGTGGGACGGCAAAGATACTACAAACAAGACCGTCGCGAATGGAGTGTATTTCTATAGACTTAAAACCGACACAAAACAGGTTACCAAGAAAATGGTTTTAATGAAATAATCTCCGTATTATCTACTATACACAAGAACGCACATCGAACTCCGGTGTGCGTTTTTTCAATAAATCATAAGAGATAAATTTGACAACATTTTATTACTAGTGTTCTTTATTCTAACTATGGCAGCTCAAGGTAATAAGACATGGACAGTAAAGGACGTACTTTTCTGGACATCGGACTATTTTACCGAGAAAGAGATTTCTTCTCCCCATCTGAATGCAGAGCTGCTTATTGCACATGTGCTGGACTGTTCGCGGCTTGATCTTTATTTGAAGTATGACAAACCCTTATCTGATGCTGAACGGGAAACCATTAAGAATCTAATAAAAAAACGAATAACTCATTATCCTTTACAATATATTCTGGGAGAAGTAGAGTTTTATGGAAATGCTTTGAAAGTCGAAGAAGGAGTACTCATCCCACGTCCCGAAACAGAACTGCTCATTGACTCAGTACTCACCTATATAAAAGAAAACGCCAGGAGCGAGTGGAAATTACTCGATATCGGAACTGGCTCTGGAAATATTCCGATATCATTAAGTATCGCACTTAGTAAAAGTAATGTAAATATCAATATCACGGCATCTGATATTTCAGAAAAAAGTCTGAGTATTGCACAAAAGAATTCTGAAATATACGATCTAAAGAATATCACCTTTATTCAATCTAATCTATTTGACAATATTAATGGAAATTTCAACTGCATCATATCTAATCCTCCTTATATCAGCGAGCAGGAATTTCCCAATCTTCCAGTTGAGATAAAGGATTTTGAACCTAAGCTCGCACTTCTGGCACAGCATAATGGTCTTGAATTCTATGATAAAATATTACAGGATGTCGGAAAGCATCTGGACAAAGATGGTGTGATATTTTTCGAAATTGGAGCATCACAGAAACAGGATGTTTCATCGCTTGCGGAGCGATATAATTTTAAAATCATTGACAGCAAGAAAGACTACAATGATTTCGACCGAGTTTTAGTACTCAGTAAAAATAGATAGAAGTTGGTTTTATATGGATGAAATTTTAGTTAGAGGGGGAAAGAAACTTAGTGGAACAGTAGTAGCAAACGGATCAAAAAATGCTGGCCTTCCGGTCCTAGCGGCTACACTTCTTGCGGATGGTGATTATCTCATAAAGAACATCCCGAATTTATCTGATATTCGCACAATGATTAAACTGCTTAAGCAAATTGGATCAGAGGTTGAATTCACTGACCATGAGTTAAGAATAACCACAAAGGGGATTAAGAATTTTGAAGCTTCGTATGATCTGGTAAAGACTATGCGAGCATCGATTTATGTGCTTGGTCCATTGCTTGCGAGACAGGGAAAAGCTCGCGTTTCTTTTCCGGGTGGATGCGCACTTGGTGCCCGCCCCATAGACTATCATCTTGAAGCATTACATAAGCTTGGGGTAACGATCCAGATCAAGCATGGTTATATAAATGCTGAAGTTAATCGCTTGAAGGGATGCGAAATATATTTTGAAAACAAAACTGTCGGAGCAACTGCAAATGCCCTGATGGCAGCAGTTCTTGCTGAAGGTAAAACGGTTATTGAGAACGCTGCATGCGAGCCAGAGATTACCTGTCTTGCAGATTTTCTGAATAGCATGGGTGCACATATCGAAGGACATGGAACCGAAATAATAATTATCGAGGGAGTTAAAGAACTTCATCCTGCTGATTTTTCATTAATACCGGACAGAATTGAAGTTGGCACCCTATTAGTTGCAGGAGCAATGACCAGGGGTAAGGTCATTGTTAAAAATTGCATACCTGAGCATTCTGGTATCGTACTGAATAAGCTAAGAGACATTGGCTTTGAGGTTGATAATGCAGAGAATTCTATCACAATATCTCCTGGTGGTAAGAAAAAAGCAATTGAAATCTCTACGAATCCCCATCCTGGCTTCCCCACCGATCTTCAACCGCTCTTTGCTGCTCTTCTCTCTACGATAGAAGGAAAGAGTATTATCAATGAAAATATCTTCTCCGACAGATTCATGTACATCAGTGAGCTTCAACGTCTTGGTGCGGACATAAAATTATCAGGAAACAGGATTAGTATTAATGGCGTGAGCAAGCTCTCCGGAGCTCCTGTCATGGCACCGGACATTAGAGCTGCTGCTGCTCTTGTGGTAGCTGCTCTTGCGGCGAACGGACAAACTAAAATTTCCCGTGTATATCATCTTGATCGCGGGTACGAGTATCTGGAACAAAAACTCGCTTCCCTTGGTGCGGACATCGAAAGAATCGAGACTGACGCTCTGTATTGACCATGATAAAATTTTTTAGGAATCTCCTGGTTTCAGTTGGTTTTATCGGGTATTTTCCTTTTGCATCAGGAACGATCACCTCAATATTTGTTGCTGCGCTCTATTTTTTACTTATTCCCCCACTGTCCACGCTTGGAAACTTCTTACTGATCGCTCTTGTCTTTGTTGCAGCACTTATCTTCGTACCGATCATAAAAAGTGCCGAGAAAGATCTTGGGCATGACAGCCGTAAGATCACCATCGATGAACTTATCGGATTCTTCTTCGCCGTTATGTTTCTTCCGCACACATTGTGGGTTTTTGTTTATGCACTGATTCTTTTTCGTGTATTCGACATTCTTAAACCTACTCCCATTAATCAATTACAGAAGCTGCCGCACGGATGGGGAGTCCTTGCAGATGATATTGCTGCAGGTATTTTCTCAAATATCATTATACAGATACTTCTTATAATTTTCCCTCACTTTTTTTAGATATAGAATCAAGAATAACACATTACTTTTCAAAAAATCCAATCAAAATATCTTTCAGATGAGCGCGCCAGTTCCCCCAGCTATGTCCCTCAGGAAATTCCTCAAAGATAAAATCATAATCCTTCTCAGAAAGAATGGGAATGAACTGTGCGGTAATCTCTTTCAGTTTCGGGATATCATATTTCCCAATATTGATATAGAGCATCAGGGGCAGGGTGTCCGAGATCTTGAATGCATCTTGCAGCTCATCTTCTACATAAGGTGATTGCGCTCCGATCTTACGGCACAGCTCAGGATAATGAAATCCAAGCCAAAGTGAAATATTACCTCCATTGGAAGCACCAATCACCGCATGATCTTCGGGATCATCTGATACATGATAATTCTTATAAAGATATGAGAATAATGTATGAGCGATAAATTCTCCGTATACTTCCTTTAATTTTCCCGCATACTCATCATTTCGTTTTTTTGGCGGCAAAAATATTCCCACGACAGGCTCGATCTGCTTGTTATGTATCAGATAGTCTAAAATATTCTTTGCCATAGCGAAATTCAGATAATCTGTTCCATCCTGAAATATAATCAAGGGTAACCTTTCACGCTGAGAATAATTATATGGCAGATATACAATTACTTTCCGGCTTTGCTGCATACTTTCACAGAAAAGAATTGTGTCCCTCAATGTACCGTGTGCAATATCATCATAATGCTCGATTTCCGGTGCAGCGCGATACTGGGGCATCACAAGTTCTGAATTATCTCCAAATCCTCCGGGAACTTTTCTTGGGTTTATTGGATCAAGTATCCATGTTGTTCCATCAATCACAAACTTGTAATCCAAATGCGCATCCGGCTCGAAAACATCTGTATAATACCATAAATCGGTATAGGGTACATTCGTAAATTTGATGTTTTGTTCCCAATTTGTAAAGTCGCCGGCAAGAAAAACAGAACGAGCTTTTTGACGAGTAACAAAGTGAACGATCGTATCATTTTCAACAATCGGATAAGAGGTCTGTGAATCGATAAAATCATTAACGAGTGAATACTTAGATTCTATGGGAGCTGAATTCAGGGTATTCAAAAACTCATCGAATTTCGTTTTTGCGTTGCTCAGATAAGGAGAAATGAGCACAAACATTGTGAGTAAAATTATTTTCATGTTGATATGATTCCGGAAGATTATTTTTCTGTCAATCTGTCTGTAATTTTACAAATATGCACCCAGAAAATTCCATAAGGGATTTTTTAATTAAGATTTTATGTTATTCTATTTAAATTTACTTTTTTTCATGTTTTATTTCAGGAGTTACAATTTTATGACAAGAAATTGGCTAGAATTTATT
>DRBZ01000103.1 GCA_011043895.1 Candidatus Cloacimonadota bacterium | reverse complement strand
TCGATTGCACATAATTTTCTCACATATTTTTACTTTTGTTGAATAAGAATAAACTTCTGATATGTGGTCAATTATGCAATTATCCTTTTAATATAATTATTTCAACTGCATTATTTGGGTTTAAATTTGGTTCTTATGAACGAGGAATGTGTTATATTTTTAGAATACGCACAATTTTCATAGGTAAAAAACTCAGCATGTAAAAAGCGTTAGACACAGTATAATTTTTTCTTAATTATTACGTATTATCGACTTGTGAAAAGATGATATTATTTATTATACTCAATTGTAACAGTTTGATTAATCTCCTGATCTCTGAGCTTTCTTTCTGAACCATCTAGAAACGATACTATTACAGATACATTTCCTTCGGATGAAAATCCAAAATACTGAACCATACTGTGCTGGTTCGTAGTGCCTTTGCCCCCTTGGATCTCTCGAATCTGCCTGAAGCCATCTTGGTCAACCTCAATACGAGTTCCAATTATTGGAGTAAAGCCATTTTCATCAATGATCTGCACTTTAAGCCAATACTCAGGATCAGTATTGTTGCGAAACAGATGTATGCCATCATTGCTACACACCAGTAGATCGATATCTCCATCATTATCATAATCAGAAAATGCTGCTCCCCATGAATTGAATGTTCTTACTCCAGCTAAATATGTGATATCTGTGAATGTTTTGTCGCCATTGTTGAGATAGAGATAGCTTCTCCTATTTGGATATATTGAAGTAATAAATAGATCAAGATAACCATCACCGTTTACATCTCCCCATGAGGGATCACTGTGGCACTCATCATATGTTATACCTGCCGATTCTCTTATATCATAGAATCTATTTTTCTTCAAATCATTCACAAAAAGCTGTGTCATATCTGAAAATTTTATATACCGTGGATGCGCAAGGTTAGCACATATAAGATCGAGATCGCCATCATTATCGAAATCTCCCCATTCGCTTCCAATGGTATGCCCATACCAACCATCGACATAGTAACCTTCTACACCAACTTCTTTTGCTACATTGCTGAATCTCTGTCCTTTTATGTTCTTCCATAGAAAATTTTTATCTAATCTATAATTTGATACAAAGATATCCAGAAAACCATCATTGTTGTAATCTCCCCAGTTCACCCCACGACCTGCCTGGTCCTCATCAAAAGGTGGAATGATCTGTCGCTCGGTTGATACATCAGAGAATGAACCATCGGTGTTGTTGATAAATAGGAAGTCAGGTTCTTTGTCGTAGGTTCCACCATGTTCGTAGTTTGCCAGATATAGGTCGGGATATAAATCGCCATTTATGTCGCCCCACGCAGCACCTTCGGTTTGAAGTGTATCTGCAAGAGGTGATACATCAGTTACATCTACAAATGAATTACCCTCATTATTTTTCCACAGCCGATCTTCCATCTCTTTTGATGAAGAGGTTGCAAAAAAATCGAGCCAGCCATCACGATTAAAATCTGCCCAGATACCGCCATTTGACTTGGCATCTGATATTCCAAGATTATCACTCACATCAATAAAGGTGCCATCCTGATTATTACACAAAAGAGTGTTACCGTTTAATAGTATATCATCATAGCAATCGTTATTATAATCACCCCATGCAATCCTTGATCTTCTATAGTCTTCCAATCCAGATTCCTTAGTAACATCAACGAATATCGGTTCTTTATATTTAGCCCAGACATTCACAAACTGCCTAAAGGCTTTTCCTCCATCCGAAAAATCTGCATAGAGCTGGTGTAAAAGTGTATCAGCCCTTGGTGTCCAGTAGTTTCGATCGTCTCCTTTTTTTACTGCTTCCAGAAGATGAGAAAAAGCTTGTGCATCTCTATGTAAAGCTATTTCAATCTTGCCAAATAAATATAGATGTGACGCTTTCAAATATTCAGGATAAATCTCTTGTAGCACATCTAATGCTTCTTCATACTTCTGCTGCTCATAGAGTAATTCCGCAAGTGTAAATCTATATGTCGCCAGTTGCTCCTCCCTGGATTTGTCGCCAAAAAAATAAAAACTACGATCCCAATCTTCCAAATCGAGGGAGTCTATACATTTACTTAAACGTTCTTCATAATACTCCAATTTATCATTCCTGTCGAGATATGTTCTGGCAATAATATTGATCATCTTTGGTTCATTTGGAAACTTGTTTTCAATTGCTGCCAATACTGAATCTACCTTGACTTCATCGTTAAGATTTTCGTATGAATAGAGTAAATATCTCCAACCTAATGCAGCCCATTTATTTTCAGGAAAGGTCTTCAGGAACTCTTCCAATCCTACTGCACGAAGAGAATCATCTCTCATAACTGCAAATCCAAAAACTTCTTCTTGTGCATGGTCATTTGTAACAGAACATACAGGGAATTCTGCGATCAGTGTATTGAGTATATCCGTTGCTGTAGTATCATCAAGCGCTTGGAGAAACCAGTAATCGATCTGGAGAACAAGACTATCTGGAGGAATGATTTCCTCAAATAACAATGTATATTTCATCTTCTCTTTCTCAATCTTTTCAGATGAATAATCAGCATAATGAAAAAGGCTGAAAAGTCTCCTATATCCTCTGATATCTTCAGTATATTCCTTTAAATATTTGTCTAAATGTTTCTTTGCAGAAACAATTTCACGATTCTGTATAAGCTCATCAATTTTATGAAGCTGTTTTATGCGTGAATCCTCATTAACATCCTGCTTTTGTTTAAGCATCACCGAACAACTCATCAGAATGAAAAGAAGGATACATAGAATGAAGATTGGTTTCATGTTAGAATTCTGCATTTAATGAAAAATAGAAAGAAGGTTTACCGAGAAATTTATCAGTTGATCTCCATGCCCAATCAAACTTAACGATAAAGTAGCCCAGATTCATCCTTGTCCCCATTCCATACCCCATCTTAAATGGATGATTAGCACTATCCTTGAACTCATTGAAATCATCCCAAACTTTTCCAACATCTGTGAATATAGCTCCTCGAATGCTTCGTATCCATAGAGGGAGTGGAAATCCAATCTTCAATTCTTCTATAAATGGATAGCGAAATTCAAGCGAAGCTACTGCGATATTATGTCCCAAAAATTCCTCATCAAGATATCCGCGGAGATTATAATATCCACCCATGATGAAATCCTGTTTATCAATACCGGTACTGAATCCTGCTTGCAACATTCCTGCGAGCTGATATTTTCTGTTAATTGCAAGATATTTCCTGAGATCTGTATAGATATTCAGAAAATCATTTTTAGAACCAAAACTTTTTTCGAATCCGGTCTGCATACGTGAACCTTTTATAGGTCCTGTAATACCCCATAATGCTGTATCATGTGTGTAGAAAAGAGAAAGGGAATATATCCATGATTCTCTAGTGTATTGATCGAGCAAATGCCACTCTCCCTGATCCCACAAAAACCACTCGACTTTATTATAATAACCGGTATTATACAGATCAAATCGGTTGTATTTGTCCAGAGGATAGCTTAGGAGAGTATTAATACCTGCACTCCGCTCCTTTTTCAGTCCATCATATATTATTCCATGACTATCAATCCAATAGTTTAGATAGTAATAATCATCAATAAGATTAAACAATCCTAATCCGTAATCCATTCGGTGTTTGATGTAGTAATAATTGATAATTATATTGCTCTCAGAGATTGATTTATTTACATCAGACATGATATCAATGTGATTGTTTCCAAGAATATCACTCAGAGATATGTACATTTGAGCAGAAAGCCCGTACCCTGTAGTATATGCGAGCCCACCAAAAAGGAAATCAGGACTGAAGGTTACTTTGTACTCCTCAACCTCTGGTTCCTTGTCTTCTTTGAAATCAGGTTTGGATTCAAGAGTATCTTTCATGCTAAAGTAGGGATAACTAAAACGTGAATTATTGGATTGGAGTTTATCCCGAAGTCGATAAAAACGCTTGAATTCTGACAAATGGAATACCTTTTCAAACGTTTGCTCTGATACTCTTGTCGGTTCAATTTTTGGAGTGTAAGCCAAACTATCAAAAGGATTCGAATATAAATAGAGATCCCAACCGAGATTGTAGAAACTTGAGAAAACCATCTCTGTATTATCATGATTAACATTTGGTGAAAACGAACCACCAATCGTATTTGTGATCTGAGCTACACCGTTTTCTTCAAAATCATATACAAAAATATTAGAAACACTATTCTGAAAAGCACTGAATACAATTTTCTCCTGATCCTCTGTCATAGAGGGATATTGATGATTAAAGTTAGAATTTGTTATTGCAATTATTGAATCATCATGCAAATCATATATAAAAATATTATAAAACAGATTTGAGAAAATAAGCTCCTCATTCTCTCGTTCAAATATCCTGTCCACGAATCTTTGTGACGAGAATACGATCTGTGATCCATCTTTAGACCACCTCGGGTATCGATCATCAAAGTAATCATCTGTCAGACGTGAAACAGATTTTGTTTTCAAATTATATATATAGAGATCATCTTGTGCGTCATTCAGACCGACAAATACGATCTTTGTTCCATCAGGCGATACATCAAGTTCAAATATACTGTTGAAATCAAGCTTCAGTCTATCGATTTCCTTACCATCCTGCACGCGAGCAATAACGATCTCGTCCCCTCTCGAAGTTTTTGATACAAACGCAAATTTTTCGCCATTAGGAAAATATGAGAGCGATGATTTGAGATAATGAAAACCTTCATATTTATCTGAATAACCACTCTCAATAATCTTTTTTGGTTTATAAAGCCCAAGTGTAGAACGTTTATAAATACTGAGTGTATAGGTTTTGTTGGTATAATACAATATCTGTGTCCCATCAGGTGAAAACACTGGATCCCAATTAGCATTGGACTCTTCTGGATTATGTTTTGTTAGCTGCTGATATTTACTATCTGGGAGTACATTTTTATCGATCTGGTCGCTGTACTTTTTTAGTAAATAGTAATGCCATTGCTTCTCAAGACTATTTATGCTGAAACCAAAGGTTTTTTTGGCTGCTTCATCGACACTTTTATAGATCTTGAAATTATAGAGTAGCTCTATGATGCTGTTCTTTCCAAAAAACTCCTCTAAAAAAAGAAGGAAGGATTCACCTTCTCTATATGCATAATATCCATCAACATATTCAAGCGGAACGAGTTTGTCGTTGATAACCAGATCTCGAATGTACATCTCGTTTTCTGCAGATCCATGTTGCGTTGCCCACTCTGGTAATCCTTCCGAAAACCAGAATGGTAGAGAATAGAAAATTCCAGTTGCAAAATTCGAGAAGCTACCCCCTTGCATTGTATAGTACATATACACATGACAAAGTTCATGCACAAGGGTAGATTCAAAGGTTTTGTAATCACCATCAAATGGAACAACTACTCTATTTTTGATGAATTCAGTAAAACCTCCCACGCCTTCATCTATGATCTGAAAGATAGTGTTTGTTTCCTCGAACTCATTATGTGAGTTATAGATCAATATTGGTATCTTTTTTGGTAGAGAAGCTTCAAATAATCTTTGAAATCTATAGTAAGCATTTTCTACAACTACTGTAGTTATCTGAGCTACTATTTCAAGACCTGTCTCAAAATATACATCAAAATGAGTGGTTCTCATTATAGACCATTCCATATCCGGAATACTTGTCTTATTCTTTCCAAAATATGTCGAATGAAGTGCAGCAGTTGAGAAGATCAGAAAAATGATGAGTAAAATTATTTTTTTCATAAAATCATCCCATTAAAAAAGACTGAAATATTTCTTTGGATTTTCTTTGATGTCTGTGATTAAAGCATCAAATTTATCAAGCGAAGCATCCAACTTGTTATAAAGAGAATCATCATCTGTAAAACGACTAAAGCTCGTATCTTCTTTTTGAAATATTTCAAGCAGGGTCTGAAGCTGAATTATCATTTCATTCATGGTTTCAAGCTTATTATCTGCAAAAGTAATAATTCGATCTACTTTATCGTCATTCTTTGAAATCAAAGAATCCAGATTGGTCAGAATATTATTGATTCTATCAAATTCGATTTGTATATCTTTATTCTTTTCAAGAATTCTATTAAGATTAGTTATAAGCAGATTGAAGTTCAGGAGCATAGTTTTGAAATTTTCTATTTCTTGTTTATCCCCTACAATTTTTACTAGTGAACCTGAAAGGGCATTAATATTCTGAATTGTTTTGCCAATCTCAGAAACCGTTTCATTAAAACCGACATTGTAACATCCGTGAATAGATTCAGTGATATCCATAACCTCGTCTGAGCTGCCCGGATCAATTTTGATCTCTCTCTCTCCCATCATTCCTCGTTCTACGATCTCTATGCGTGCATCTTTCTTCAGAGTTACCGCACGATTGATCAGTAATCTTACAGCAACCTCATTCTGTCGGAGCGCAATATCAGCAACTTTTCCAGCTCTCACGCCGTTTACAAAAACAGCATTACCTACTTCAAGACCACCGATCTCAGGGAATATCGTGGTCAATTCATACATTTCGCTTTTTGTTTGATTGCCGGTGATCAGAACCTTACCGATCACAACTACAAGTATAGCAATTATGATAACAAGCCCGACAATTAATTCACTTCTTTTTGTTTGCATAAATCTATCCTAACGTGATATAAACTTTTTAATATAGGGCTCTTTGCTCCTTTCAAGCTGCTCGATAGAGCCCTGAAAAATTATTTTTCCATCTTTTAGTAATGCAACTTTGTCTGCAATTTTGAACACAATGCTGATATCATGAGAGACAATGAGCGAGGTTGTGTGTAATTCTCTTTGAAATTTAGAAAACAATTCAATAATATTATTTGCAATAATCGGATCAAGTCCGGTCGTGGGTTCATCAAATAATACATATTCGGGATTCAGAACTAATGCCCGGGCAAGACTTACACGTTTCTGCATACCAAAACTGAGTTCAGCAGGAGTTTTGTTATCCTGTCCAGTCATTCCTACCATGGCAAGTTTTTCATTAACTCTTGCTCTGATATCATTTTCTGAAAGATTCAGCTGTTCGCGCAGTGGAAGTGCGATATTCTCATATACACTCAACCAATCAAAGAGTGCAGAATGCTGGAAAACCATAGTCATTTTCTGTCGAAGAAGATTAAGTTGCTTCCATGTGAGTCCATTAATCTTTTCCCCATCACAAATAATACTCCCCTCATCCGGTTCATAGAAACCTATGATATGTTTTAATAAAACAGTTTTCCCACAACCGCTCTCTCCTATTACGACTGTAGTTTTATGTTTCTCTATTGTAAGATTGATACCATCGAGAATCTGAGCTCCATCAAGTTCCTTTTTAAGACCAATAATTTCTATCATTGCTATACTTCTTCTGCTATCAAACCATCAAGAGAAGGACTATATTCTGAAGCTATAACTCTCTTGATGACTCCATTTTCAGCAGTCTCATTTTTTAAAAATACTCGTACAAAATGATTCGAAACTCCTGACCAGTATCCCCTCTGCGTTGTCTCAAGCACTACATTAAGAGGAATCTTATTTTTAACCAGAAATTTCATATATTCATTTTTTTTGTGTATTCCAAGTTTTTGCAAGCTTTGCATCCTTTTTTTGCTAACAGAGCCATGTATGTTTATGTTCTTTTTGATTCCAGCTGTATGAGGTCTGGGTGAATATCTGAAGACATGGAGGTATGTTATGGGAAGTTTTTCTATAAATTTTCTTGTTTCCATGAACTCTTCATTAGACTCATTCGGAAATCCAACAATTACATCACACCCAATAGCTGCGTCGAATATTTTAGTTTGAACTTTGTGAACTATCTTAGCAAAATCTTTTACTGAATAGGTTCGGTTCATTCTTTTGAGTACTGTATCTGAGCCACTTTGAAGTGGAATATGAAAGTGAGGACATATCTTATCGTAAGAAGCGAAGAAATCTATGATCTCGTCAGTGAAAAACATCGGTTCAAGAGAACTAAGTCGTATTTGTGAGATGTCAGTTTCAACTAGATCTTTCAATAGATCAATCAATGAATAAACTTTAAGATCGAGACCATAAAGCCCGAGATTAATTCCTGTTAAAATGATCTCTTTCACACCATTCTCTGCAAGATTCTGTACCTGCGTGAGTATCGACTCTCGCGATCTACTTACTGGTTTACCTCTTACATAGGGCAAAATACAATAGGAGCAGAAAAAATTACATCCATCCTGCACTTTTACCGGAACGCGAGTATGAAGGTGATATTTGTCTGCGCTGAATTCGATGAATTCAGACTCGTTTTGGCTTCCTGTTATCTTATCAAAAATTTTATGTTTCTGATAATTCTTGAATAGCACTACCCTTTCTTCGATCTTCTCGAAATAGGCACTTCCCCTGTTTACATAGCAACCGGTAACTATTACTTTTCCATTGGATGATACGTGCTCAAGTGCTTTTCTTATCGCATATCTGGATTTATATTCTGCTCGATTTGTAACGCAGCATGTATTTATGATTATAATTTGTGGATTGTCCTCAAGCTCAGCCAGGATATAACCATTCTTTATGAACTTATCGAGAATGGCTTCAGATTCGAACTGGTTTGTTTTACAACCGAGTGTAATAATTGATATTTTCTTCACGAAGAAGTTTTATGTGTGATTTTTCAGATATTCTCTGGCAAGTTTCTCAATGGTTCGGGGATATAACGAATGCTCTATTTCCAGCACTCTGTGCGCAATCTCTTCAGGATTCCTGCAATCACTTATGGATACTATTTCTTGTGCAATGATAGGACCGGCATCATAGTCATCATTTACTCTATGAACCGTGACACCAGATTCAGTTTCGCCAGATTCGAATACTTTTTCATGCACACGTATGCCATACATCCCTTCTCCACCATATTTGGGTAATAGTGCCGGATGGATATTAATCACATCTCCCTGAAAGGATTGTAAAAAATCATGGGAGAGTTTTCTCATGAAACCTGCAAGTACTAAAAGATTAACTTCATATTCCTCGAGATATGTGATAAGATTCCGCTCAAAAGATTTTTTATCATCCAATAAGATATATTTTACACCAAAGAAATCAGCCCTCTTTTTGATGGGTGCATCAGCGCGAGTTATCACTAAAAACTGAACTCTTATTGGTAAGTCGACCTCCTGCAGATGCCGCATTATCGCTTCGAAATTGGATCCGCGACTTTTTCCTGAGGTCAGAAAAGCAATATTAATACTCTTGCTCATGATTTAATGGTTTTCTTAAGGGAATCTATAAATTTAATACTGGAGGGATTCACTCTGTTCAGAATCGCCAGATAGTAGCTTATCATGTCGCAAAGGAAGATCGTTGAAAATGTTTTCCCCATCAGAGTTTTTCCATCTGTGAAGATCTCCAAAAAATCCATTTCTTCGTAAGAGGGATTTTCTTTTTTCTTCTCTTCCTCTGTTGTTTTGAGGATTTCTTTAAAGGCATTCACCCTATCAAGATACATTTTTTCTTCGTCAAAATTGCTGATAAATACTGGAACAAGAGAATTATTGTAATCGGTCTCCCACCCCTCTATTTCGTTATGATTCATCTCAGAAAAAGTATTGCAGAATGCATGGGTTTTTGCATTTTCATTTATCTGGCATTTAAATCTGTATGCAAGGGGAAATAAACGTGGATTACTGCTATATATGATAGGTATTTTTTTATACAGCTTCATTGCGAGCCCTTTTGCAAAATTCTTACCTTCTTCAACATCTTGATTAATGAGTTTCAGTTTTGTGGTAAGATTCAGATGAGTAAGTTTCACATTAATATTCTGATCTTCTATCAGACCGAGTTCCTCAAGAATCTTTACTATTGAGAAGAAAAGATGTCCAATCGCAGCACGTGGTTGAAATCCTGTAGGTACGAGCTTCATTAGATAACCCTCTTGTGAGCCATAATGTTTGAGAATTCCTCCAGAAGTCACGATTGCTATCTGAGCACCTTTTTTTCTTAATGTTTCAAAACATGCAACCGTTTCTGCTGTATTGCCCGAATAGCTACACACAATACCCAGTGTGTTCTCATCAAGGAAAGTGGGAAGATAATAATCCTTGAATACACGGATTTTTAACGTATCTCCAAAGAGACTTTTAGCGATATCCCCTGAAATTGCTGACCCACCCATTCCACAGATGTATACTTTTGAAATATTTTTATAATAGATAGCAAGTTCGCTTTTCTCCTGATTAAAATAACTTTCTTCGATCTGTTTTGGGAGGGAAATAATTTGGTCATACATATTCTCAGTATCAAAACGGTTAAAATTTCCAGTATAATCCAAACTAATTATTGAAGACATTGTACTCCTTTCATAAATTATCAATTACTTATGCGATAAATTCTCCATAGATATTTCTCATCTCTTCCTGAGATGCTTTTCTATGTTTCTGATATAATTCCTCAAGTTCAGGAATCGTATAACTTTGTATAATCTTTTTAACTTCCACCATTTTGTTAATGTTTGCGCTGAACGACCGTAGTCCCATTCCTAATAAAAGTGCGACTGCAGCTGGATCACTCGCCATCTCTCCACACATTTTCACTTCGATATTGTCTGCAGAGCCTGCACGGATTACCATTTCTATAAGAGATCTTACCGCCGGATGAAAATAAGTATAATCATCTGAAAGAGCTTCATTATTCCTATCTGCAGCCAGTACATATTGAGTGAGATCATTTGTGCCGATGCTGAAAAAATCTACCACATCAGCAAATTCATGCGCCAGTAGTGCAGAAGACGGGATCTCGACCATAATGCCGACACTGATATTCTTATTGAAAGGTATGTTCTCTTCTTCCAGTGATCTCATTTCATCTTGGATTATTTTTCGTGACCTAATAATTTCTTCACGTGAGCTAATCATAGGCAGTATGATCTTGATATTTCCTAGTGAAGACGCCATTAAAATTCCACGAATTTGTTGTCTGAATATTTCCTTATATTTTAACAGGAAACGGATACCGCGGCATCCAAGATTGGGATTTTTCTCTTTATGCAATCCGAACTCGCGTTGCAGTTTATCTCCACCAACATCAAAGACACGAACATAGATGGGTTTTCCTTCAGGTATTGAAGAGATTACCTTCTTATATACCACTGCTTGTTTTTCTGCTGATGGAAAAGTATTATCCAAAAAATAAAGGAATTCCGTTCGGAAAAGTCCGATACCATCAGCATACTGGATTTCGTCTGCATCGCATTCTTCAGGGAATTCTATATTTCCCATAAGTTCAACAGGCACCCTATCCTTTGTGATGATTGGCTGTTTCAGTAATGAAATTTTTTCTTTGAGTTTTTTCTGCTGTTCCTTCCTGATTTCCTTATATTTTTCCAGTTGCTCAGGAGTTGGATCTTTTATTACCTCTCCCTTATCACCATTGACTATGACGAAATCATTTTCATGCAGCGTTTTAGTTGCATGGTGAATATTAAAAATAACAGGAATTCCAAGTGATTTTGCTATTATCGCAGAATGAGAGTGCATGGAACCTGTTTCAGCTATCAGCGCAAGAGGATCAGTATTTTTGATAGTTAGTAGCAGAGAGGGAATGATCTCAGATATGACTACAACACGCTCATGCTTGATCTTATCATAATGTTGTATGTCTTTTTGATGAAGGTTACGTATGATACGCGTTTTAATATCTTCAAAATCCTCTTTTCGTTGTACTAAGAACTCATCATCCAGATTGTTTAATCTGTTCACAAGTGAATCGATGTATTTCTGCACAGCCAGATCTGCCGGAAAAAGTTTCTCCTGAATAAGAGTGATCACTTCTTCAATAAAAACTTCATCCTTGAGCATCTCCTTATGAGAAATGAGTATCTCACGCTCGTTCTTTGCATGGGTTTCAAGATAACTCAACATGAGATCAACTTCTTTGATAGCATGCTTTATCGAATCCTGAAACTGTTGTATCTGTTCATCAATTTCATTATTATCGATCCTGCCCTGGGTAACCTGGTAAATATTACTTTTTACCACCGTTACCTTGCCAGCAATTATACCAGATGCAACAGAAGAGCCTTTAAGTTTTTCCATCATTCTTCTCCAAATTTATCCTTAAAAAGTTCAACTATCTCTTCCATTAATTCATCTTCATCAACACCATCAAACACAAGCTCCAGTTCCGTTCCTTGTCCAGCTCCCAGCATCATTATACCCATAACACTTTTCCCATTTATCTCCATATCGTCCTTGCGTATGATAAATGAAGACCGGTACTTTGAGGCAGTCTTAGATATTAAAGATGCTGGACGTACATGAATTCCAAGCTTATTTGTAAGTGTCACAACTTTTTTGATCATTTATTCTTTATCAGATTCCAGATATGTTCTAATCCTGTTTTTCCTTTCGATTTCCTTTTGGACTCTTTCATTGAATACTTCAGCAGCATTATGCCCATATACTTTCAACATATGGTTCATTGCAATGACCTCCACGATCACAGCAATACTTTTACCTGGAGAAACTGGTAGATAAATAATAGGAATTTCAATATCGATGATTCGATTAAAACGTTCTTTGAGCCCGATCCTTTCATAGTCCATATTGTGTCGCCATGGAATGAGTTCAACTTGAGTTTCGATACGCTTCTGCATACGTATTGAACGAATACCAAACATTGTTTCAACATCGATCAGACCAATACCGCGAATTTCCATAAAATGCCCGAGTTGTTTATTTGCTTCACCGATGATGACATCCATTCTTTTTTTGATATGTACCACATCATCGGAAATGAGCCGATGTCCACGGGAAATAAGCTCAAGAGCACATTCACTTTTACCAATTCCACTCGATCCAGTTATGAGAATCCCCACACCAAATACATCAACCAGCGTTCCATGAATAGATTTTGATGGAGCAAACCAATCCTGTAGAAACACGGTCAATCCATGCATAAGATCCACAGTCTGCATTCTGGATTGTAAGACAGGTATATCATGCTCATCTGCAAGAAAGACAAGCTCTTTGGTGGGCATCAATCCTTTTGCTACAATAAAACATGGAATATCAAATTGAGAGAAGAGTCCTTTAATCTGATCATAACGTTTTGAAGGTTCGAGAGAGTTAAGGTATTTAACCTCTGTTTCGCCAAGGATTTGAACCCTATCATAGGCATAGGTATCTGTGAAACCAGCAAACGCGAGACCTGGACGTGACAACTCAGGTGTAGGTATCTCCTTCGATAAACCTTTCTTCTTCGTCAACAGTGTGAGGGTAAAATCCTTCTGCTTGAGTTCAAAGAGTTTTTTGACAGTTAAACTTTGCATAAATGCCCCGTTTATTGTATTTCGATGACCTCAAAGCCATCTTTAATCTTTTTCACCATCGTAACATTATCAGCTCCCACATTCTTGAATATGAAGAAATCATCCTGACTCTTGCTAATAGCGTCAATCGCATTATCAAGGTCAAGTTCTACGGGTTTTAGAGATTTTCTTATGATATTTGGAGTCTCAAATTCTACACTATCAAGTTTCTTCAAAGCAACTTTTCCATTACTATGATGATTCTTCATCTTACCGATTTTTCTTTTGATCTGCCGTTCCATTTTCCTTACTACACTATCTATTGCTGTATACATATCATTCTCGCGAGCCTTTGCAACTAACGTTAATTTTTTTACTCTTAAATTTAATTCTGCAATGTTTCTGTTCTTTTCGACCTGAAGGATCATTTCTGCGATAATGATATGGTCAAAATATTTTTTAAGTCCTCTGATAGCCCCTTCTGCATATTCTTTGATGGGGTCGGTTAATTCAAAATGTCGTGCTGTGATGGTAATCTGCATAGTTACATACCTCGCTTTCCTTCGTTGTTGATAATTGTTTCCAAATCCCGAGAATAATATGAACTTCTAACCAGTGGACCTGATTCCACATATAGAAATCCCATATCCTCACCTATTTCTTTGTATTTTCTGAAAATTCCTGGGTGAATGTATTCATTTACCGCTATATTCTTTTGTGTTGCCTGAAGATATTGTCCCACTGTCAACATATCAACACCCGCCTTTCGTGCATGCTCCATGAGTGCATATACTTCTTTATCCGTTTCGCCTAATCCTACCATAATTCCTGTTTTAGTAATGATTTCAGGTGCATTTTCTTTTACAAACCTCAGCAACATCAAAGAACGTTCGTAGTCTGCCAGAGGTCTTATTTCTGGATACAATCTCTTAACGGTTTCAAGATTATGATTAAAGATTGTTGGTGTTTCCATTATTACTGTTTCTATTGCAGTAGAATCTCCAAGGAAATCTGGTGTAAGTACTTCAATATAGATCTTGTTTCCACATATCTTTCTTATCTCTCTGATCGTCTTGGCAAAATGACCTGATCCCCCATCTTCAATATCATCTCTTGTTACTGAAGTAATAATCACGTGTTTCAACTTTAGTTCCTTAGTCAATTCTGCAACTCTCCTTGGTTCTTCGGCATCAAGGGGAAGGGGTTTGGTAGTTGTTTTAATTGCACAGAAACGGCAATTACGGGTACATTCATCACCCATAATGAGAAAGACCGCAGAACCTTTTTCAAAGCACTCACCTCTGTTCGGACAACGGGCACTTTCACAAACGGTATGGAGTTTATATTTTAAAAGCAGTTGATTCAAATGAGCAGTATTTGATGCTCCCAGCATCTCTGCTTTCAACCAGGATGGTTTTCTTCGCATTTTTTTCATATTGTATATTCGATAAAAATCTAATCAATCTGTTTGGTTACTATTTAAAATCATATTCTAAAAATCTTTCACCTAAATAAATTTTTCGGGCTTGAGGATCATTGACCAATTCCCTGGAAGTGCCCGAAAGAAGGACTGTACCTTCGTAGATAATATATGCTCTGTCTGTTATTTGTAAAGTATCCAGCACATTGTGGTCTGTTATCAGAATTCCAATATTTTTTTTCTGCAATTTTATGATAATATCCTGAATATCAGATACTGCAAGTGGATCGACGCCGGAAAAAGGTTCATCAAGAAAAAGAAATTTTGGATTTGTTATCAATGACCGCGTGATCTCGAGTTTTCTGCGCTCTCCTCCTGAGAGAGAATATGCTTTCTGGTTAGCAAGTTTTGCGAGATCAAGTTCATTTAATGCTTCCTTAAGCTTTTCTTTTCGCTCCTGTTTTGTATAGTTTTGCGTCTGCAGAATCGCCATAACATTATCTTTTACTGTAAGTTTGCTAAAAACAGAAGGTTCCTGAGAAAGATAACTTAGACCCATTCGTGCACGTTTATACATTGGCATCTTGGTGATATCAACATCATCCAGGTACACATGACCGTTATTTGCTTTTATTAGTCCGATCATCATATGAAATGTGGTAGTCTTTCCGGCTCCATTAGGTCCGAGTAATCCCACGATCTCACCTTGTTTTACTTCTATAGATACTTTTTTTACAACTTTCTTTTTTCCATAAATCTTAACCAGATCTTCAGTTCTTATGATACTTCTATTATTTGGCATATTACTTTTTGAGAATCTCCTCTGAACTTGAAAAAATATATCTTCCGTTAATGTCATTTTCTGCAATGATCATTCGAATTTTTTCTTCCTGATCAAAAAAAACTTCCAGATCTTTAGTCTTCAGCTTATTGATCAATTGCTCTTCATTACTGTTATCTTGTTGCTCGAAATAGCTTTTCGAAACCTTCTTTGCATACATATAATTGAGTTTATCCTTCTCGATTTTGATGACCACTTTCTCTGCAAAAAGTGAATTTTCCTTGCCCATGGATGCTTCTTCACGAAAATGGATCACTGCATTATTAACCAGAACCAGCTCTCTAATAGCTTCTTCTTCAAAATATATCTGGAATTCATCAGCATATGCATTCGAAACTTCACTTGAAAATTTGGGATCACCAAGCAGTACTGCCTTTTTTTCATCATCAAAAAATATCAGAAAATTCGATGTGGCATAGGAATCTTCCATTTCAACTTTGACATCATAAGTTGCCGTGAACTTCTTATCTTTTGCAAAGAGTTCCATCTGTTTACCGTAAATTTTAATCTCATTGTCTCTGTGGATAGTAAGTACTGGTTCATTTCTTGCAAGGCCATATTCTGTTTCAAGATCATAAATAAATCTACCACATTCACAGGTGATTTCTTCAAGAAAGTCATCAGCAATAATATCATTGCGGGCAGTTACTTTCTGTTTTGCTTTATTATATTCAACGAAGCGTGCAGTTAGTTTTCGAAGCTGAGAAGTATCTGAATTTTCAATAAAATATGCATCATTTTCAAGTTGTAGATTTTGATCTGCATGAAAATAAATAGCTTTTTGTGCACCTGCTTCGAGAGTATCGTCAATAGCTCGAACATTTCCAAAAAGTTTGACTATCCTATCTTTCTGGAAAACCTGACCATTGTCTGCAAAGAATTCGATTCCATTGTATATTAAATTAACATCACCTGTCAGTGTGGTGATAGTATCTTGTTGTGTAATATCTATTTTTGCAGTATTAGCATTCTTAAGGATATAGCTATGATCACTTTCCTTTGCAAAGAGTATACTTATTGAAATCAAAAGCAGGATTAAGCTACCAAAGCACTTCAGTTTCACCCAGTTCTCCTTCTCCGGTTGCTTTATGTAAGGTTACATGATGAAAACGTGAATCACTATAAAAACTATCGCCTTTAATGATATTCCCATCTTTTATGACCATTACTGAATCATCAGATAAGATCTCATCTTTCTTTCTGTCCCAGATAATTGATTTCCCAAAAATATCACCCTCTTTTGAATAAATCTTGATGTTACCTTCTGCATAGATCGTTTCCTGATCTTCGTTGACTTGTGCACTATCTGCATAGATTGTTGCTCCAAGAGAGCCATCTTTTTCCATGAGTTTCAGCACGATGTTTGAGAGGTTCATGATATCTTTTTTTGGATATTTTATCAACCGATCAGCGTACAATGTCCACAAGGTCATTTCTTTAGAAGAGCTGTACACCATTATCGAATCTGTTATTTCTATGGCATCTTTTCCTATATCCTCAAATGAAATCTGACCATCGCTCTTAGAACATGATATCAGAGGAATGATGAGCAAAACGAGTAATACTTTATACATGGTTCTTTAGATGTTTTAGAAATTTCTGTACTGCACTTGCATATAAATTTTCTTTTCTAAGTACCCATTCTATCGCTTCTCTGACTGCACCATTACCACCGGATTTGACGGTTACATAATGACAGGTTTTTTGAATTTCTTTTGGTGATGCAGGTACAGTAAGAGCGCACCCAACTTTTTTGAGTACAGGAAAATCGTTCCAGTCATCCCCCATGAAGATCATCTCATCCAGAGATACTGAAAACTGCCGCGATATTTCTTGAATTTTTGCCAGTTTATTCCTAACGTTCTGATAAACAAGTTCTATACCCAGTGTATCCATTCTTCTTGCAACAGCTTCTGATTTTTTACCAGTGACAATAACTGGTTTAATCTCAGTCTGCATAAGTAGGCGGATTCCTAATCCATCCTGAACATTGAACTTCCTAATAACGTCCGATGTGTTCGTATAATACAGTCCCCCATCTGTAAACACTCCATCAATATCAAATAAAAAAAATTTATATTTCATATATCTCATATGTAATTTTAAGAAATTAGCAAAAAAAGTGCAACTTTTTTATTTTTTGATAGTTACTAACTAAAAAAATTATGATAAATCTAACAATTTTCTTATATGCTCAAGCACCTTTTTTAATTGATCTAATGGTAACATAGAACGAGCATCGCTTTTTGCTCTAGCGGGTTCGGGGTGAGTTTCTAGAAAAATTCCGGAAAGATGTCCTGTTGCCACTGCAGCTGAAGCCATACTTAAAACGAACTCAGGATTCCCCCCTGACATAGTATCAATCGAGGGTTGTTGTAAACTGTGTGTTACATCATAAATTATCGGTATTCCCCATGAATCGATGATCTGAAAATTTCTAAAATCCACTACAAGATCGTTGTAACCAAAGAATGTACCTCTTTCAGTGAGGATAACTTCCTTTGCCCCTGCATTGACTGCTTTATCAACAGCATGCTTTGCACCTTTGGCCGACATGAATTGCGCTTTTTTTATGTTGATGATTTTACCGCTTTTTGCTGCAGCTTCTATCAGCTCTGTTTGTCGTGAGAGAAAAGCGGGAATTTGAATTACATCAACGATCTGAGCAACCGATTCTACTTCATTTCTTTCATGAATATCCGTAAGAACAGGTATAGTAAAATTTTTTTTAACATTGCTAAGAATCTTTAGTCCTTTTGTTAATCCCACTCCTCTAAAAGAATCAAAGGCAGTTCTGTTTGCTTTTCTGTAGGAAGCCTTGAAAATATATTGTAATCCTAATTTATCACATATTTTTTTGCATGTTTCAGCAATGAGTAAGCAATCTTCTCTTGTCTCAATCGCACAGGGACCAGCGATGATCGTAAATTTGCTTTCCTTATTAATTTCCATTACGTTCTGTCCATATCCTTTTCTTCTTTGTATTGCAATGCAGCTTCTATGAATGAATGGAAGATCGGATGGGAATGTTCGAGTCTTGACTTGAATTCGGGATGGAATTGCACACCAATAAAGAATGGATGATCCGGAATTTCTATAATTTCCACCAGTCGATCATCTGGCGATGTTCCAGCAATTTTCATACCCTTTTCTTCGTACTCCTTTCTATACTCATTGTTGAACTCATAACGATGACGATGACGTTCTGAGATCTTATCATTCTTATAGATATTATGAGTGAGGGTGCCTTTTTTTATCACACATGGATATGCTCCAAGTCGCATAGTTCCACCCATATTTTCTATATCTTTCTGTTCCGGCATAAAATCAATCACAGGATGGGGGGTTTTTTCGTCAAATTCTGCACTATGCGCATCTTCATATCCGAGTACATTACGGGCAAATTCAATAACTGCACATTGCATTCCCAGACAGATCCCGAAAAAGGGGATCTTATGTGTTCGGGCAAAGTTTACGATCTCTATCTTACCTTCTATTCCCCGAACACCAAATCCACCTGGTATGAGTATACCATCTACATCTCCAAGTATTTCTTCAAGTTTCGTTTCATTAGGAGATTTGTCCTTGGGGAATAATTTGTCAGTATCAATACTTTTTATGAAAATTTTTGCTGAGAAGTCCACTCCAGCATGGATTAGACTTTCAGTGATGCTCTTGTACGCATCTTGATGCCGTACATATTTCCCACAGAGAGCAATAGTAACCTTTTTTTCTGGATTATTGAATTTATTGATGAAATTATCAAGTATAAGAAAATCTATTTCGGCGGAGGGAATATCAAAATACTTGCAAATAATATTATGGACTCCTTGCTCATAAAACAGTATCGGGATCTGATATATACAAGAAGTGTCGAGTCCTTCGATGACATTTTCATCATATACATTAGTGAAGAGTGATATCTTGCGCATCATTTCTTTGGTGAGCTTATTACTTGTCCTGCAGATAAGCATATCCGGTTGAATACCAATCTCACGAAGTTTGATCACACTATGCTGTGTCGGTTTGGTTTTGGATTCCCCTGCTGCAGAAATGTATGGCACAAGAGTAAGATGAATAAAGAAACAATGTTTAGCACCATAGGTCAATCTAAACTGCCTGATAGTTTCTAAAAAGGGGAGACTCTCAATATCTCCTACAGTACCACCGATTTCAGAGATAACTATGTCAAAACTTTTATCAAGACTGGTAATGCGTTTTTTTATTTCATTTGTAATATGTGGAATAACCTGTACAGTTTTGCCGAGATAGACTCCACGTCGTTCATTCTGGATGACCGTATCATAGATCTGACCTGTAGTTGTATTACTTTTTTGATTTAGAGAAATATCGAGGTAGCGCTCGTAATGTCCGAGATCAAGATCGGTTTCTGCACCATCATCAGTAACAAAAACTTCACCGTGCTGGAAAGGACTCATCGTGCCCGGATCAACATTCAAATAGGGATCTAATTTCTGTATAGTAACTTCGTATCCAAGTTTCTTAAGGAGGTATCCGATGGATGCAGAAGCTATTCCCTTTCCGAGAGACGACACCACTCCTCCGGTGATGAAGATGTGTTTCGTCTTTATTTTCATTTGTGGATAAATGCGAGTATAAAAATTTCTTTTGTCAAGAGGATTAGAAATTTCTATGAACTTTTCTTTATTTCCAAGTTATCAGATGAATTTAACTTTACTTTTCATCATCCAAAGAAGCCAGTTCACAAGCGATTTTGCTCCCGATTTTGGCATTATTTTTGACCAGCTCGATATTCGAATCGAGACTTTTCCCTTTTGTAATGTCCTTGATCGCGTTCAACAGAAAAGGAGTGATCTTTTTACCTGTGATGTTCAAATTTTGAGCTTTTATGAGTGCTTCTTCAATGGCATGATCGATGAGCTCTTTATCCATTTCGAACTTTGGCGGAATCGGATTTGCAACGACGACTCCTCCTTGCAGTCCGAGTTCCCATTTTGTCTGAATGAGCTCTGCAACATCCTTTGCAGAATCCAATCTTATATCAACAGGAAATCCGCTTGTTCTTGTATAGAAAGCAGGCATATCGCTGGTTCGAAATCCGATCACCGGCACGCCTTGTGTTTCAAGGTATTCAAGTGTCAATCCAATATCGAGAATTGCTTTTGCACCTGCGCAGATCACTGCTACGTTAGTTTTTGTGAGTTCCTGCAGATCAGCAGAAATATCAAACGTTTCAGATGCACCACGATGCACTCCACCGATACCACCAGTAACAAATACTTTTATTCCAGCCATTTCGGCAATGATCATAGTTGCAGCCACGGTTGTTGCGCCATGTATTTTTTGTGAAATGAGATACGGAATATCCCTTCTGGATGCTTTTTTTATGTCTTTACTCGTTGCCAGAAATTCCAGGTCGCTATCCGAAAGCCCAACCTTCATTTTTCCGTTCAGGATTGCAATAGTTGCTGGCACAGCTCCATTTTCCCTGACAATACCATCAAGCTCTTTT